>JAJZZT010000150.1 GCA_021797415.1 Bacillota bacterium | reverse complement strand
CCAGGTGACAAACGTCGAGACGATATTGTGCGGCCACAGCGCCACCACCGCGTCGAGTACCCCGAGCCCCCACAGAAACTCTCGCCAGTGCCTCATGTGAATCAGACGCGCCCAGCCGTACGCGGAGACGTACAAAAACGCCGAGATGCGGATAAATGCACTCATGAACCAGGCGAGTACAATGATCGCGTCAAATTTTTCGAACACCCCCGCGATCGAGATGTAGCGGATGGCATCCAGGAAAGGATTCCACATCCGGGTAGGCAGTTCCGCTCCAAACAGCCCCACCACCATCACCGCACCCATGATCAGGACGGCTCCCGATACGGCGACTCCCGCGACGGCATAGCGCGTCATCCGTGACGGATGCTGCACCATCGGCGTGAACATGCCGACAAGGATCGCCTGGCCGAGAAATCCATAGGTGGGCACAGCCCCGGCGATGATCTTCGCCGGACCAGAGGCCGCGTACACAGGCAGCAAACGCGCAAACTGGATGTTGGGCACATTGGCGATCATGGGGCCGACGAGCGCGACCGCGATGACGGGGCCGAGCAAAAAAGTCAGACGGCTGATCGCCTGCACGTCTCCCTGATGCGATGCGTAGATCGCCAGCGCAATAATGGTGAGCACGAACATCCAGACCGGCGTCTGGTGATAGACGGACGTGATGAGCACGTCGGTGGTCTGGCGGACGATGATGCCCGTCACCGCCGTCCAGTGCGACAGCATGAGCACGGCCAGTGGAAGACCGATCCATTTGCCGAGGATGACCGGCATGTAATCCACCATGGTGAGGTCCGGGTGGCGCAGGCTCACGCGCATGATCGCGTACATGATCAGCATGCTGCACAGCGTCGCCAGCACGTCCGACAGCCAGGCGTCGCGCTGCGCGATCTTGACACTGGGCGCCAGCATCACGAACAGGGCCATTCCCAGGTCAAAGGTGGCCACCAGCCAGAACAATTGCACGCCCGACATCCGGTTCATCGGCTCACCACCCCGACTCGTCAAACTGTGACGGATTGAACTGCAGAGAACGCCCCGTCACGCCGGTCGTCAACAGGGTGACCTTGCAGTGAACGGTTACCCTGGCCAAAGGGAACAGCGCCGGCCAATCCCTTTTTACCGCACTCCACCTCTGTGGATAGCTGCGGAACACGTCGCCGCCAAACTGGAAGATGTCCGCGCGATCCTGCCGCTGGACTCTGTGGATCATCTTCCACGTGCGTTGCGCAATGGTCGCGCCCATGGCCTGTTCGATCTTTTTCACCATCGCCTGTTTTTTCAGGTCAAGCGCGTTCGGATTTTCAATGACCGACCCGATCATGGACAGACGGATGTCAAAGCCAGGAACACCGGTCGTCCAGCGAACTTTGACGCCGGAACGGAATTTCCTCACATCCACCGTGATCTTCCCATTGTTTTTGGGTAGCGGCACGGATAGCAGCCGCGGGTTCAGAGCGCCCAGGACCCACAGGCGGTACGTCGCCTCGTTCACAGTGAGATAGTCGATGAGTCTCAGGTTTTTGTCGAAGATGGCCCGGCCGGTGAACCGCAGAATATCCTCCTTGTGCCGGCCCAGCACCAGACCGTTCGGCCGCACTTCCACCACCGGCAGAGTGGGGGACTCGGTTTCGTCAGACGCGGCGATGAGAAAATCGGGAAAAGAAATGCCCGTCGTCGCCCCGAGCAGATGACGGCTGCGCACCACCGCAAGACTGGGTATCTTCTCCAGGGGCGCCCGCAACCGCAGCACGTCCGCCGCGGTCGCATGGCGGACCACAAAGGCGTCCGAGCGCAGCCGCACATCGGGATTGCGGCTCATCTCATCCAGCACAGACAGTATGCCGTGCCGCGCCATCGCCTCGCCGATGAAAAAGACGCGGCGGTGGCTGATAAATGTCTTTCTCGACAGATAACTCTGGATTTTCCCCATCGCATCCAGAACACTGCCGCCCGAAGCGGACAGGGTGACCGAGTTTTGCGAAAGCGTCGACTCAGACTGGATGCCCTGCGGCAGCACGATCTGCTCCGTGATGGTCACAGACGGGGCGCGATCCCGCCAGTCCAACCCGCTGCCCACGACAATGGCGCGATTGTTCATTTCCACCTGGTCCCAACAGCCTGGGAGAAAGAGGCCGGCCGCAAGGGCAAGCGCCAGCGCGCCCAGGCGCTTCATGACCCATCATCCCGTCTCTCGTCCTCATGTCCCTGTTGCGGCGACGATGCGCCGGATGCCGGCTTCCGGGCAAAAGATGCCCTCTTCGCCTGGGGAAGAACCACATCCCTCCAGCCTATCCGCGAACGGGACGGTACAGGCGCCAGGTAGGGGACGCCGAATGACTGCAGGTTGACGAGGTGGATGAGTACCGCAAGAAAAGCGACCGTGATGCCGTACAGTCCGAGCAGCGCGGCCAACAGCAACACGGGGAAGCGAAGCAGGCGAAAGGAAAAGCTGAAACTGTACCGCGGCACGGTGAAAGACGCCACACCGGAGGCGGCGACCACGATGACCACCGGAGCCGAGACGATTCCGGCATCCACGGCCGCCTGTCCCAGCACAAGGCCGCCGACGATGCTGATCGCGGGCCCCACGTTGCGGGGCAGCCGGACACCGGCTTCGCGCAGGCCTTCAAAGAGCAGGTCCATCACCAGCGCCTCCACCGCGGTCGGCACGGGGCTCGGCTCGCGGGCGGCCGCAAAGCTCAGGAGCAGGTTGGTCGGCAGCATCTCCGGATGAAACGAGACCAAGGCGACGTAGGTGGGCGTGATGGATACGGTCACAAACAGGAGGAAGTACCGCAACCAGCGGATAGGAATGCTGAAGATACTTCGTTCGTAGTAGTCTTCCGACGACTGCAGACCATTCCAGAGTGTCATGGGCAAAACCAGGGCCTGGGGAGAGCCGTCGACAAAGATGCCGACTTTCCCTTCAAACAAAGAAGCGGCCACGACATCCGCCCGCTCCGTGTTGAGAATCTGCGGAAAAGGCGACCACGCCACGTCTTCGATGAAGGCTTCCACATAATGCGAATCGAGCACCATGTCCGTCCGCAGCGCGCTGATCCGCCGCCTGGCCTCCTCCAGCACGGAACGGTCGACCAGGCCCTCCAGGTACGCGATGACCGTATTTGTACGGGAAATCCGGCCCAGTGTGATGGATTCCAGTTTCAAGAGCGGCGTTCGCAGGCGGCGCCGGATCATCGATGTGTTCGTGCGCAGCGATTCCGTGAAACCTTCTCTCGGTCCCCGGACGCCGCTTTCGTTGGCGGCTTCCTCGATGGCCCGTGTTTCCCAGCCGGGCAGATTGGCCAGCAGGGCTTCCCGGCAGCCGTGCGCCAGAAGCGCCACAGAGCCGTTCAAAAGTGCGTGGACCAGTTCGTCGAATCTCTTGGCCCGCTTGATATCGCCGACCGCAAGCAATCCGGATATGCGATCAAGCCGGTTTCCCGCAGTTCCGGATTTGCGCCTGTTCCGGCCCCCACTTTGGCCCTCGCTCTGCTCCCCGCTTTGGTCCTCGCTTTGGTCCCGCAGACAGGGCTGCAGCACCGCTTCCTCCAGTTGTTTCGCATCAACCAGCCCATCAATGTAGACAACCAGCAGAGGATGGCTGTCCTTTGCCCGGAGAGTGCGAAACACGGCGTCACTCGCCTCCGCGAAAATCTCGCGCAGGTGTTTTTCGTTCTGTTCCACGGTTGTGGCAAGCGGCATGTTCAAGACAGGAATCAGCGCCTGTTCATTCAATGACTGGACATCCATGCACACTGACCTCCGTCAGCCGTATATAGGAAAATTATGCCTTGCAGCAGTCTGGAGTATACGCCGTGTACACAGACAGACGGTCGACATATGGTGTGAAGAGGCCCATTCGTATGGAAATGAGGACAGGTGTATGGCCCGTAATCCAACAAATTCCTCCGGCCAGATCATCGGATCCGTTCGCCATGGCATCGACCTGGTCACCGCCGTGTTGCTGCTCACCGGACAGATCACGACGACCGGCATCTTCGTCGTGCCAGAGGGCTTCTATCTGGCCTCTGGTGGCCCCATCTTCGGCGGTGTCCGCTCAAGTGGGACGAGCGCGCCTGCCACGGTGGTGCTTAGCGCGGTCGATGTGCTCGCGGCGGTTCTCCTGATCCTTCAGGCCATTCGCGTCACGGGCGTCTATATCACAAGCCAGCGATTCTTCATCGTGTTCAGCGGTCCGATATTCGGTATCAAAGAGGTGGTGGGAGCCGTCTCGCCCCGTGATATGCAAAATCCACAGTTGACCGCCATGAAGCGGTACATCAGGCAACGACTTGTAAAACGTTGAGGAGGTCATGACGATGAACGATCATTACCGGATTCCGGCCATCCACCCGCCTCTTGGCGCCGTCTTTTACGCTACGGCCTTTCTGGCCGTGTTTTATTTCTTCTTTACCAAGCCCGTCAACAAGGACAAGAGCATGATCGAGTGACGCGACAAGTTCCGGGTGGGCAATGGCCCCGGGGATTGTGTATGATAGAGACGCGCAGGATGATCCAATGCCACAACAGGCGGAAATGGAGGTCACGCACTGTGGAAACGAGAAAACTGGGTGTCAGACAACTTTCCGTATCGGCCCTGGGCCTAGGCTGCATGGGCATGTCCGATTTTTACAGCAACCGCGACGATGAAGAATCCATCGCAACAATTCACCGGGCGCTGGACATGGGCGTCACCTTTTTCGACACGGCGGATATGTACGGCGTGGGACGCAATGAAGAACTGGTCGGAAAGGCGTTGCGCGGGATGCGCAACCGTGTGGTCCTAGCAACGAAGTTCGGCAATGTGCGCGCGCCGGACGGCGCGTACCTCGGCGTCAACGGCCGGCCCGAATACGTGCGGTCCGCGTGCGAGACAAGCCTGCGCCGCCTTGGCGTCGAGCATATTGACCTGTATTACCAGCACCGGGTGGACCCCGCCGTCCCCATTGAGGAAACGGTCGGCGCCATGGCGGAGCTCGTCCGCGAAGGCAAGGTCGGCCATATCGGTCTTTCCGAAGCGGGCGCCGCGACCATCCGCAGGGCGCACGCCGTTCATCCCGTCACCGCGCTGCAGACGGAGTATTCGCTCTGGAGCCGCGACGTGGAAGACGAGATTCTGCCCGCCTGCCGCTCCCTGGGCATCGGCTTTGTCGCCTACAGCCCGCTTGGCAGGGGATTTTTGACAGGCCGGATCAAGCGATTCGAGGATTTGGCGCCGGATGACTACAGGCGGATGTCTCCGCGCTTTCAGGGTGACAATTTTGCGCGCAATCTCGCCCTGGTGCAACGCATCGAAGAGATGGCCGCAGAGAAAAACTACACTCCCGCGCAACTCGCGCTCGCCTGGCTGCTGGCGCAGGGGGACGACATCGCGCCGATTCCGGGCACCAAGCGCCGCCGGTATCTGGAGGAGAACGTGAAAGCGCAGGACGTCCGGCTGAGCGCGGCGGATCTGCAACGAATCGGGGAACTCGCGCCCAAAGGCGTGGCCGTCGGCGCGCGCTATCCGGAGCAGGCGATGCGCGCGCTCAACCAGTGACCTTCCGGACTGTCCCTTTCGGACAATCTTCCGACAACCTTTTCAGCCGGCGCAGCAGGAAAGCTGCGCGACATCCCTGTCAAACGTCAACGCCGCCAGCTTCAACCCTTCCGCCATGGTCAGGTACGGCGCCAGCGTGGACCGCAGATCTTCGACGGTCAGACCGAACTTCACCGCAAGCAGGGCGGCATAGATGACATCTCCCGCATTTTCCGCCACCACGTGCGCGCCAAGAATCCGGCGCGTCCCGGCATCCGCCACGAGCTTGAACACGCCTGTCGTTTCGCGGTTTACAAGCGCCCTCGGCACCGCGTCCAGCGGGAGAACCGACGAGACGGTCCCGTATCCTTTGTCCTTGGCCATCGCCTCGGTCAGTCCGACCGAGGCGATGGCCGGGCTGGTGAACGCCACGCGCGGCACGGCGGTCAGATCGACTTTCACGCCGCCTCCGCCCACCGCGTTTTCGGCGGCCACCGTCCCCTCGTGCGCCGCCACGTACACAAACTGCGGACCCGCTGTCACATCGCCCGCTGCGTACACGCGCGGATTCGACGTCCGGAGGCGCTCGTCCACGATGATCTCCCCGCGCCCGCCAACCGCGACTCCCGCCGTCGCGAGCTGGAGTGCTTCCGTGTTGGGTTTGCGGCCGGCCGCCACCAGCAGCGCGTCCGCTTCGAGCACGCGCCGCGCGCCGTCGACGGTGATGTGCACGCGCTTGTGCTCCCCGTCCTGCTCCACCCGGTCGAATGTGGCCCCGGTGACAATCTCCACGCCTTGCTCCCGAAACGCCGCCGCGACCGCCTCCGACACTTCCGGCTCATGGGATCCGAGAATCCGCCGGCCGCGCTGCATGAGCGTCACCCGCACGCCCAGGCGATGAAACATTTGGCCCAGTTCCAGGGCGATGTACCCCGCGCCGATCACGGCAAGGCGCCGCGGGAGCTCCAACAGGTCCAGCGCGGTCTCGCTGACGAGATAGTCCGTCTCCCGCAAGCCGGGAATCAAGGGAAGCGCAGGCGACGCCCCCGTGGCGACCAGAAAGCGGTCCGCCGTTATGCGCCGCCCGTCCACTTCCACAGCCTCCCGGCTGACAAAGCGGGCCTCTCCTTGAATCAGTTCAAAGCCATACGCGCCGACCAGATCAATGTATTTACGCCGGCGCAGCGACTCGACCAGTTCATTCTTTCCGTCGACAAGCTGCGCCAGATTCACTGCGCCGGCGGAAGTATCCAGGCCGCGAAAGATCCGGCCGGCCGCCAGATGGTTAATTTCCGCCGCGCGCAACATGGTTTTGGAGGGAACGCAGCCGACGTTCACGCATGTGCCGCCGACCGTTTTGTGCTCCACCATGCCCACCCTCGCGCCGTGCGACACCGCCTGGATCGCGGCGGAAAACGCCGCCGCCCCCGAACCGATGATCAGCAGGTCATAGTCGTGGTCGCCGCGCGGCGCTTTGTCCGCGGCCTGCCCGGCTTCCGCAGCTCGCGCGCTGCTTGTTGGCGACCCGGCGGCCACAGCCTGCGCAGCGCCCGGTTGATAGCCGGCGTCTGCCACCGCCTGTCTGGCCGCGGACAGACGCCCCGGATCGGCCAGATCGAACACCGCCTCATTGCGCCGGAAGCTCACGGCGATATTCTCCGCGCCGGCGCGCTTGAGCGCAAGCGTCACATGCCGCTCGCAATCCGCGCAGGTCATGCCCGCCACGGCAAGATTGATTCTTTGTCCAGGCTGTTCATTCATCTGAGAACACCTCGATGTCATGTCAAAATCCAGCATAAATGCGGATATAAGAAAACCAGTAAACCATCAGGTAAATTCCTGTGGCCAGCGTGATCATCCCGTTGAAGCGCCCCATGAAGCGTGCGCCAGCCCGTACAAGCCGGCCCACGAACTGCTGCGAGATCGTGGATGCCAGAGAGATGACCGTTACGACAAATCCCATGCCGAGCGCATACAGGATGAAATCGACCATCCCGCTCCAGGCGCCGCGACTGTGAAACGACGACAGCACCAGCACAGAGAAAAGAGGCAGTGTGCAGCCAAGGGATCCCAGCGCATAGGCAATTCCATAGAGGAATACGGATCGCCGTCCTTTTCCATCCGACTTCCATGCCCAGCCGATATGGAATGAAACGCCACGCTTGCCGAACAGCATCATGGTCCCCAGCACAACGAACGCCATCCCCACCAGTTCGGCTATCCACGCGGCCGTCTCGCCAGCTATCTGCGCAAATGCGGCCGAGACTGCGCCCGCCAAGGTGAAGACGAGCAGAAACCCGGCCGTCATGAGCAATCCCGCCCACAAGCCATCCCAGGCGCGCCTTTCGCGGCCCGCGATCAAGTGGACGATATAGGAAGGCAGCATGGCAACGCCGCACGGATTGAACGCAGCCATCATTCCCGCCGCCAGAACCACCGCGAGTCCTTCGTTCACGTGAGCACCGAGCGCAACTGGGTCCGCGACGGTGCGACAGCGTCGAAAATGACCTTACTGTGGTACAGGACGATCACCGTATCGAGCGCGGTGACGTGAAACCGCTGGAGCAGCGCCGGGCTCGTCTCCAGAACATACGGCCAGTGACTGCCCGCGATGCGGGAAAACTGCGCGATGGTCGCAGGCGTGTCCGTCTGCGGTTCCACGTCGACCGAGATCAGCCGAACTCCCTTGGTGTGCTGAAATCCGGCAAGATTGATCTCGGTCGGCAAACACTCCGAACAGGAGGATGTCATAAAATGGAGCACCGTTTTTTCATTCGGATTGACGGTGATCCGCTGACCGTTGACCGCAGTGAGCGTGAGAATGCCGGCGGCATCGGCCGTCTGCGCCCCATTGGGGGACACGGCGGAAACCGTTCGTTCAAAACGGCTGAATCCAAAGGCGCCGACGCCGAGCACGGCGAGCAGGCCAATTCCAAGCAGGAGTTTCTTCAAGCCAGACTTCCCCCCATTCCAAGGTGCGCAGATCACATCCTGGTGCAGCAGCGGATGTGTTCCGCGTTGTCGGCGACGATCTCCCTCGCCAGTTGGAGGATGCTGCGCACGCGCTCATCAGAAATCCGGTACAGCACGTACTTGCCATCCTGGCGGGACGCCACGTACCCGCACCATTTCAGGCAAGCCAGTTGATTGGAAATCTGGCTTTGCGCCGCCCCGACCGCCTCCACCAACTGCCCGACGCTCTTTTCTCCATCAAGCAAAATCTCCACAATGCGCAACCGCGTCGGATTCGCCAAACCATGAAAAAATTTAGCGTAGATCCCGATCTGGACTCCCGCGTCCGGCATCTGCGCCTGCGGGTCGACATGAGTCATGTTCCTCCGTCCCCCCTTTGCCCATCCGGGTCCGCACAAACAGCAGAATCCCCATCATGATGACAAGACCGCCAAACACAACGTAACGGTTCACGATAAAAAACGTCCCCGCCGCCGTCAGACCAAACGCTGTCAGCAACAATGGGAGGCCACAGCACAGCGCGGCCGCAAACGGCACGCCCCAAAGCATCGTGGATGCACCGGTCCATTTCTTCTGCTTTCGCGGCAACAAACGCATCTCCCCCTCTGCACTCTTCATTCCCATCTGTCATATTATAATACCTAAATATATTGATTCGTCAAATCACCAACTGGACTTATCCGTGAAGCAAGGGGTGGGGTCTACATTTCGTCCCGCTCCCGCAACCGTTCGCCGCAGTAAGGGCACACACGCCAGGCGGGCTGCAGCGGCCGGCCGCAATGCGCACAATGCCGCTCCCGCGCATTCCCCGAGGTCAGCGTCCGCGCAAGGTACAAAATCAGCGCCAGCGCCGCCAGCAGGAGAACCAGGACGAACAGGATGGCCGCCAGGCGCATCGTGACCATCATGCCTCCCATCATCCCCATCGGTCCGCCGAGCCAGACGCCGCTCGCGGCCAGCAGACAGAGCAGGCCGACGAACACGAACGCCGCCGCCACAAACCATGCGGATCGCCCCATCACCGCCGCTCCTCCCCGTCCATCGCGTCATGCCGCAACGGGAATTCCATGCGCACGGTCGTCCCACTCCCCATCCGGCTATCCGCGGTCACACGCCCGCCGTGCAATTCCGCGATATGCTTCACAATCGCAAGCCCCAGTCCCGCCCCTCCGCGCTCGCGCGACCGTGATTTGTCCACGCGGTACAGGCGGTCCCAGATGAACGGCAGCTCTTCCGGCGGAATTCCAGAGCCGGTGTCCTCGACCACGATCTCCACGCCATCTTTCTTGGACGCAAGGGTCACCGCGACAGAACCGCCTGCGGGCGTGTGCCGCAGGGCGTTGTCCAGCAGATTGACCAGCGCCTGCTCGACCCGGACGGGATCGACCTTTGCGAGCGGAACCGGATCTCCCCGCACAGCCAGAGCAACGCCTTTTTCATTCGCCTTCGGCTGGAAGCGCGCCGTCACTCGCTCCGCCAGTCCCGCCAGGTTCACAGATTCCAGGCTCAGACGGAGCGCCCCGGCATCCGCCTGAGCCAGCGCAAAGAGATCCTGCACCAGCCGTTCCACCCGCTGCGTCTCGTCATGGATGATCTTCAGATATTGACCGGCCTCTTCCGGCGTCTTGGCCATCCCGTCATACAAGACCTGGGCATACCCGCGCATATACGTCAAAGGCGTGCGCAGTTCGTGCGCCACGTCCGCCAGAAACTCCCGGCGCGTCGCGTTCAGATGCTGCAGGTGCCGCGCCAGTTCATTGATCGCTTCGCCCAGGCGCGCGATCTCGTCCTGGCCCTTCGTCGGAACGCGCACCTCATACCGACCGAGGGCAATATCCCCCGTCACCGCGATCATCTGTACAAGCGGGCGCGCCAGACGCTGCGACAGAAACACCGTCAGTCCTATTGCCAGCAACGCTGCGCCAAGCGCCGCCAGCAAGAGCAGTTCCTCCACGCGGACGGAGTTGGCCAGGCCCAGTTTCCCCGTGCGCAGCACCCGCGACACCAACTGCTGGAGAGAGATGTACAGCGCAAGCAGGTCCAGCGCAACGAGACCGATGATGGACAAACCGATCTTGGCGGCAATGCTGCGCCGGATCATATCGACGCCTCAAATCTGTATCCCACGCCCCAGACGGTGACGATGGGATCGCCGGGGACATCCGCTGTTCGCAGTTTCTCGCGAATATTCTTGATATGGCTGTCCACCGTCCGCGTATCCCCGTCGTATTCAGGGCCCCACACCAGGTCGAGCAGTTGTTCCCGCGCATACGTCCGGCCCGGATGCCTGGTCAGCAAAATGAGGATGTCCAATTCTTTCGGCGTGAGCGCAAGGGGTTTCCCGCTGGCGGCGACCGTTTTCGCATCGGTATCGACGCGCAGGCGCAGCGCGGGAAATTCGAACAGCGCGGCGGCGTCCCGGTAGGAACGGCGCAGCAGGCTCTCCACCCGCGCCGCCAGTTCCCGGCCGTCGAACGGTTTGCCCAGATAATCGTCCGCGCCGGCCTTCAATCCCTCCACCCGGTCTTCGACCGCATCCCGCGCCGTCAGAAGGAGGATGGGGATGGCTTTGTCCTGCCGGCGAATCCGCCTGCACGTCTCAATTCCGTCGATGTGGGGCATCATCACATCCAGGATCACCAGGTGGCAGATCTCCTGTTCCACCATCCGCAGGCACGCCGGTCCATCCGCAGCCTCCGCAACCTCATGTCCCGCCCCGGTCAGATAGATGCGCAGGAGCTGCCGCATCGGCGCTTCATCGTCGACGACGAGAATCCTACGTTTCACCCGGCTCACCCCATAGATGTCTGCACAACAAAAAATGCGATCTAACCCATATCCACCGCGAAATCACACCACCTTCAGCGTGCCGTACATCCCCTGTTCCGCATGTCCCGGCACCGGGCACAGGTAGTGGTATGTGCCGGCGCTCAGATGAATCTGTCCCGAACGGACATAGTAGCGGGCTGTGGACAGCGACTGCGTTGTACGCTCCGGCAGCGGCATCAGCAGAAAATCGCTGCTGATGTTCATCATGGCCATGAAGGAGTACGGCGGCCGCGCGGTGGTCAGTTCGAACCCGTGCATGTACCCCCAGTCCGTATTGACCAGCGCGATCCGGACGTTCGCCCCCGCGGGAACGCGGATCGTCGGGTTGACCAGCCCGTCGATCTCCCATGTCATATTGGGCTCTCCGTGCGGCGAAGCCAATGCCACCAAGGTGACGCTCTTCCCGCTGTACGAGACCGAGTCGGCCTGGCGGTTGATCACGGTCCCGCTCTCTCCCCGGCGGACGAGTTGCGCCAACTGGGCGCGACTGTCGAGCGGCGGGCGGGCGTTCTGCCCGAACCCCATCATGCCGCCAAAACCCTGGCCCGCCGCTCCGCCGCCGCCGTTTGCGCCCGAACCGCCGCCGCCCATCATGCCGCCAAAGCTCTGGCCCGCCGCTCCGCCGCCGCCGTTTGCGCCCGAACCGCCGCCGCCCATCATGCCGAAACCACCGCCGTTTGCACCCGAGCCAAAGCCGCCCATCATGCCGCCGCCTTGGCTGGACTCCACGCCATTTCCCACATGGGGCAGTGGCCCGCCCGGATGCCTCACCGCAGAGACAAACGTCCATCCGCCCAACAGCAAAAGCAACACAGACAAGGACGCGGCCACAGGCTCTATCCATCTTTTTCTTATCATCCCGCGTATTCCTCTTTTCCGGACGGATCCTTCAATTCTGCAAATGATTCCGCATGCGTTCATACTCTTCATGGTCGATCTCTCCGCGCGCATACCGCTCCCGCAATATGCGCAGTCCCGAATCCTCGCCGGGCGGCGCGTATCCCGCATATCCACGGAACGAGCGCGAGAACGCGTTGATCATCCACACAACCGCCAGTATCAGCAGTACGAAAAACAAAACCATGACGCTCATGACGCCCATGAATCCCATCACCCCCATCATGGCTCCCCCTCCCCACGTCTGAATCCCGTACCACGGCATCCGACATCCCCCTTTTCGCGGCGATCTGTGATGAGGAGGCCGTTCAAACAGTATTTCCCGAAACAGAAAACTGGTTCGCGTCACTCACCCTTTATCTGGTTTCGTTTCGAGTGGATCTTATCTCCGAAATGTGAAGAAAGTGTGTGCTCAGAAGATGCCGGCGCATCGCGTTCCGGCGCGGGGTGTTTCCAGCGCAGCCGCCATCCCGCCAGCATCAGCAACGCTAAGATTGGCGACGAGTTCGGATCGGTGCCGATCCCACCCATGACACCGAAGTCCTGCCCCATCCACCAGGTGAAAAGCAGCCAGAGGAGCGCCAATTCCAGCGTCCACGACGACATCCGGTCGAAAAAATACGACGCGGCCAGGACCAGCATTACGATTACGAACACGGCATTCCAAAAAACAGGATAAAATTCCGCCGCCCTTGCCATACCACTGATGGGGGCGGACAGAAAAACAGGCTGGGGCATACTGGCCGCTGTGGCGAAGATCTGATGCAGCCCGTTACCACTCCAATACCCTGCAGACGGCCATGCCTGGGCCGTGGCCGCCAATAGCCAGAATACGCCAAACCCGCGCCGCGCCAGTCTGCAGACTCGGCCGCTCTCCCACCAAGCCTCGGGAAGCAACAAGAGCACGGCGCCGGCGACGTAAAACACCACCGATCCGGGCGAACCGGTCAACCAAGTGGCGCCCCCCGTCAAAATCCCGCCCATTCCTTCGCCAAAGATCCAGATGCCCAGTCCCCAGATGATCGAAAGCCACAGTGCCACGCGACCGGCAAGACGGTCCATTCCGACTAACAGCAGCATGCCGATCCACAGTTGCACCAGCGTGGCGGCCGCGTCCGCGCCGATCGGGTGATTTGTCCAGAACTGAATATTCCAACCCAGAATGCGGATGTACCAGGATGGTTGTCCCGCCAGGGCAGGACCCAGCACGTCCTCCACGAATCCGTTGTTCGGCATCGCCGGTTGAGTCTGCAAAATCCCGTCGATGAGCCACAGAATGCCCAGCCCCCACCACAGCAGGGCGCGTTCTTTGGGTGTTCGGCCCACTCGATGGCGGATTCCCCGCCAGATTGTGTGAAACGGCCGGCGCCATAGAGAACTCATTCCGGAAGGAACCGGATTGTCTCCGATGAAACGCAGGAAATAGAAAAACAGGACAGCCAGGAGAACCTGTATCGCTGTCCAGACCATCCACTGCCCCAGAAGTGCATGAAACGCCTGAACCACAGCCGGAACAATAACGGGTTTCATGTTCACAAACGCCTCACCCCCTGCCAA
>JAJZZT010000127.1 GCA_021797415.1 Bacillota bacterium | reverse complement strand
TTGAAGCGATATCGTCGCTTCCTTTTTTATCCCGCTCGCTCAAAGGAGGAGATCGCCGGTGAACCTGCGCACCCTGCTGATGATCATCATGACGCTGGTGATCGGCACGCTTTTTTTGGTGTTTGCTTATGGTTTTACCCATTCCGGTGTTGACATGGCGCAACAAGGCATCCTGGATGGCGCGCAACAACTGATCGGCACCTCTCCCGGTGCGGTCGGTGTCAGTGTCAACAACGGGGTTCCTGCCGTGTCCGCGCTGCCTCCGACGATCACCGGGGTGACGTGGGACGCCGAGACGTGGGGACCCGGGCTGACGATTCGCGGGACCAACTTCGGATCGTCGCCGAGTCTGACAGAGCTGGCGGATACGACGACCGGTTGGGGATTGGGCGGCGTTTTGCCTTCGATTGTAACGGCCAACAATCTGGAAATTCGCGCATCCGGTTTCTCGGGAGGCGCCGTTTCGTACGGTTCCGGCGATCCGGCACACTGGGGTGACGGGCAGGGGAGCTTTTCATTTCGCCCCGGCGATTCGGTGCAGCTTCAGGTCACGAATAGCCAGACGGGGCAAACGGCCTCGTTCACGACAACGTATCCGAAAAATGCGCCGATGCCGACCATCACGATGAATCCCACTCCCTTGCCAGCAACGACCACCGACGGGACCATAAACCTGTCCGGGCAAGTTGCTTTTAACGGGACGCCACTGGCAAATCAGGCGGTATGCTTAAGCGCATCGTCGGGCACGTTCTCGTCGTCTTCCGGCCAAACCGTGACCGATCATCCCGGTGTATTCATGACGTTTACGGATGCAAGCGGGAACTGGTCGGCTGCGTATACGGCGCCGGGCACCGCGGGAAAGGAGACGATCACGGCGAGTACGGCGGGGCAGTCGATCAGCGCGTCAACCCAAGCGATGCCACCGAGCATCACCGGGGTCGCGTGGAATACCTCGACGTGGTCGCCGCAGGCTACTCTTGTCGGAAGCGGGTTTGGGAACGCCGCGGGGAACGTGGAACTGTACGACGCCAATGGGAGTCCATCCTGGTGGGACAACACCGGCACAGCCATCTCGCCTTCGGGAGCCGGCAGTGTGAAATTGACGGCCCAATGGTCCAATCAGGCGATTATCGTATCCGACCTGGCGACCTATCACCAGATCCAAGGCTGGAGAAACTGGCTATCGCCGGGGGATGCCATCACCATGGATGTGGAGAATGTCTCGGGGCAAACCCTCACGTTCGATACCGCGTATCCGAAGAGTGCACCGATGCCCATTGTGAGTTTACGTAGCATCGCTTCCGTGCAGATCGGGCAAAGCACAACGGTTGGAGGTTCCGTGTCCTTCGACGGACAGCCATTGGCGAATCAACAGGTTCAGCTATCTGTAAACGGCGGGTCATTGTCTTCCGCGACGGTGACGACGAATGCAAACGGCGATTTCTCCGGCAATTATTCCGCGCCAAACGCAGCCGAAACGGATACGATTACTGCCACGGTGGCAGGGCAAAGCGTTACGCAGGCGTTGACAGTGATCGCGCCGCCCAAGATCACCGGCGTCACTTGGAATACCAGCACGTGGGCGCCGTCACTTGTCGTATCCGGGTCCGGCTTTGGATCGTCGGCGGGGAATGTGGAACTGTACGACGCGACGCAAAATACCTGGTGGGACAATACCGGGAAAACCGGGAGTGCGATGAATCCGGCGAGTGCGGGAGCGGACACCGTAACCGCGAGTTGGGACGACACGTCCATCGGCCTTTCGGCATTTAATGCCTACGGGCAAGATACCGGCTGGCGTTCCTGGCTGACGCCCGGCGATGCGATCACGGTCTATGCAGAGAACACGCAAACCGGCCAGACGGCCTCGTATAACTCGACCTATCCGAAAAGCGCGCCGATGCCGACGGTGTCGATTAACAACCCCGGGAATCTACTTTCGGGGGAAGAGACCTTGATTACCGGATCGGTCACGTGGCAAGGTCAAGCGCTGGACAACGCCCTGGTGAATCTCACAGCGTCTGGCGGCACCTTGAGTGCAACCACATTGACGACCAATAGCAGCGGCCAGTTTTCCGTCACGTACACGGCGCCGTCCACGACGGGGACCGACACGATCACCGCATCGAGCATCACGGCGCAGGCTTCGACTGCGGTGACAGTCACCAATACCGTGCCGATCACGGGGACCAACGCGATGTTTGTCAGCAGTACGTCGCTGATCCAATCCGTGACGTATGCAGGAGGGAGCTTTGCTCAGGACACGCCCAACACCCCCGTTTCCCTGCCGGCCAATGTAGGGGGCGAGAACGGATACAACCCTCCTAATGGCAGTTATACGATCACGGGGGTAAGCGGGACTGTGAGCACAAACATGAGCGGAACGCAAAATGGCGCCGCGCCGTATGTGCAGTTCACCAACGGTTCCGGTCAAGTGCTGGCAACAGATTGGATCCCCGTGAATTTTGGGGATGATCCCAATGTGCCGTTTTCGTTTACGGCACCATCCGGAACATTTGGCGCCGCGTTTGGATGGGGAACCACGCAGGCCACCGGAGACACGGTGACCAGTTGGTTTGCGACCTGGAACAATGTCACCGCGACCCTAGCCTTTCAATAGATATTCACGCGACTGGCACACAGACCTTCCGGTATGTGCAAGCCGTCAGCAACGGCACCACTACGGCGATCGATCTATTTGAAATTTACTAAGAAATCGCCCAGTCGATCGACAGCCGAATGTCCCCCAATCCCCTTTTTCGGGAGAGGGGGATTTTTGTGCTCCAGTTAAGCGAAGAAGAGGCGTTTGCCGCGTGGGTGAGAGAAAACACGAAAGGCATTGCGTTTGGTCCGTCTCGTGTCCTTGTGACCCGGGACTTGCAGGAGGCCAGGGAATTTAGCGATCGCGGCGGAACCGTGCTCTTTGTCGCCCGCGAAGTCAAAGAGTACGGGCGGTTTTCCCGCGCGTGCGGTGCAGGGCACTCCATTTTCAAGTTGTACGAACGATCCACCTTGGCCCATTGGCACAGCTTCCTTTGGGCGGGGGATCCGCTGGGGCAGGAACCGTACAGCGAGGTTCCCAAGGAACAAGCCGGCGCGTATCGGATCGTGATTCGTTCCGCCCGGCAGGCCGGCGGTACGTGGTTTTCCTGGAACTTGCTGGAGACCTTAACCGCGCATGGCGTATCGGTCGAATGGAACGGCGTGGCGCCGGACAATCCGCTTCCCATTTGGCTGCACCGCGCGGATGCGCGGGTGCACCTCGGCGATTCGGAGACATCAAGAGCCAAAGTGCAGATCATTGACGCCTCGGGATCTCGCGAGGAGGCCATTGAGGGGCATGGGATTGTGGTGACCGATGGCGATCCCGCAAAAGTGGTTCCGGACGGATCGGAGTTCGTGTTAAACCGCCATCCGCAGGGGATTCCCGTCTACCCCGAAACCCTGCAGGCGATGCAAACCGGCAAGGCGGTCTGTCAAATCGTCCCCGCGTTGGATGCGTGGGTATGGGCTTGGTACCAGCGAGTGCGGGGCTTGCCGGTCGTATCGGATTTCCACAAGGAGCAGGCGGACGCGTCTGTGGATCACCTTGTGGATAAGTCTGTGGATAAGTCCGTGGAGCACCCCATCGTGCCGACGCAAACCGCCGGGGGTGACCCCGAGTCCGAAACGGGCTTTGATTTCTCCAACGCGGAAAAAGGCTTTGATTTTGATGCCTAAGGGGAGTGCGCCATGTTCGCTTTGGTCCATAGCGATCGTCATTACGGGGAGCGAATCGCGTCGCGGACGGAAGGCATTTTTGATGTACAACAGGTCTACAGCCTGTCCGAACTGCAACGGCTGCAGGGTCTGGAGGGGATCTTTGCCGACGCGCGCCTGGCGGACCAGGTTCGCGAACGAATGTCCGGGGTGCCCGTCCTGGTGATTGAGGAACCGTTTGCCGTATCCGATGCAATGCGCTGGTGGGACAGCGTGCAAAAGCCCAAGGAGGAACCTCCAAAGTTTATGGCCGCGGGCATGGGCTTTTCTCCGGTCTCCATGCCGCAAATCGAGGTGACCGGCGGCCGGCGCGGGAAGGTGATCCTGTTCGTGTCTCCCAAAGGGGGAAGCGGGCGCACCACGTTATCCACGCACATGGCGGCGTTTGGCGCCGCGCAGGGCAAGCGCGTGGTCTACATCGACGCGGATGACGACAAGGGAGATGCGGCGGCGAAATTCGGGCTCCAAACCGAATATACCGATTATCGGGGATGGCGCGGCAACTCGTTTGAAGAGGCGATCCAAGATGGTCTTGTGTTCACTCCCGACGAGTTGCCGGGACTGTTCGTCGTGCCGGGTCCCAAAGTGATGAACGGGGCAGTCGTTGGCAATATGGGAGACGATGTGGCGTACCTGGCGAATCACGCCGCAAAGTACGCGGACATGGTGCTGATCGATACCGTTCAGGGGTGGAACCCCATGCAGATTCAACTGCTGCCGCTCGTTGCACAGATCGCCGTCGTCGTGGCGCCCAAAGCCGGGCAGGAGGAAAATACGCAACTGACGATCAGTAAGCTGGTGTACACACAACGGCCGTCCACGCAGATTTCCGTGCTGATCAACCACCCCGACGGGCGATTTGACTGGAAAACGTATGAACACATCCTCTCGCCATTTTCCGTCGCGCTGTCGGTACCGTTCGATCGGTCGTACAAGAAAAAAGGCGGCGTCAAAGCAAAAAAGATCATTCGAGCCTGCGGCAACTGGTGGAAAGAACAGTACGGATTTCCTGCGAAGCAAACGGCAAGGCGGAAGTGGCGGCGATAAGCCGCCCTTTTTTGTCCCCCCATCTCCTGTAATTGAGAGGGGTGTTGGGCATTGAATGTGGGCATTGATTTGGGCTACGGATTTGTCAAAGCCACAAACGGCGAACGGACGGTCAAATTCCCGGCGCTGGTCGAGGTCGGGCGTGCTCAGGGGGGAACGTTTCGTGCGGCCGATTACGAGGTCACTATTGATGGGGTCACCTACTTTGTCGGGGATCTGGCGCGGCGGGAAGGAAAGAGTTTGATCAACCTGTCTAATGCGCTGGCAAAGGAAGAAGAGTTGCGTGTCTTGTGGCTGACCGCGCTCGCGCTTTTGGGCGACGAACCGGCCAGTGTTGTAACGGGATTGCCACTTAGCCAATACGAAACGCGGGAACGGTTCTCCGAGCAACTGGCCAAGATGCGTGGGACGGTGACCCTCGGCAAAAAAACGCGCATTGTGGACACCGAAAGCGTCCAGGTGGTCCCGCAGGCGATGGGCGCCATGATGGCCGGGCTCTTGGAACCGGAGACGATGGCGCTGCGCAATCCCCGGTGGATGGAACAAGGCGGTTATTTGCTTCTGGTGGACGTGGGCACGCGGACAACAGGGGTTGTGACCTTCGAGACGCAGCCGGAGTTCACGTGGGTTTCCAAGCTGTCAGGTGCGACGGATATTGGCATGATTGATGTGTTCAGGACCGCGCAGGAAGCGTTTGGACAGTTGGCCGGGTCGGCGCCGCGTCTGGAAGAAGCGCCGTTTTGGGAGTCGCTCTTGGGGAAGGGTGAGACTTGGTACAGCGGGCGCACGGTGGATTTTCGGGCGCAGCGCGACGCCATCGTGGATCGGTTTGGCAAACGAATCGCGCAGTACGCTGTGCAGCTTTTGGGTGGAGAGGTATGGAACCGGGTGTCGGTGGTGTTTCTCGCCGGCGGCGGGGCGGAGGTGCCGAAAGAGGCGTTAAAGGAGAAGGCCGTTTCCGTCTTTACGGTGCCCGATGCGCAGATGGCCAACGCCGCGGGGTTTTCCCTGTTTGGGAGGTCGCGCGGGTGAATAAATATCATGCCAGACGGACGACGTTCGGGGATGAGGTGTTCGACAGCACGGTGGAGCGGGATTACCACCAATTTCTTTGCTCCAAACAACAGCGCGGGGAAATTCGTTCGTTTTGTCGTCAGCCCAAATACGTCCTGATCGATGGATTTGTCAAAAACGGGCGGCCCTATCAGGCGATCACGTACACAGCCGATTTCGAAGTCATCTTGCCGGACGGGACCGTACAAGTCGTGGATGTCAAGGGAATGGAGACACCGACCTCCCAGCTTAAACGCAAGCTCTTTGAATGGCGGTATCCGGAACTCACCTTGATCCGGATACGGTATGTGAAGAAGTTCGGCGGCTGGATCACCACCGAGGAATATCACCGTCAAAAGCGAGCGGCGCGCAAGGCCGAAAAGCGACTCGCAGAAAGGGCGGTGCCCGATGCTCGCCGTCGGCGTTGAGGGATTTGGCCGGCATTTTATCGCGTGGAACCTCGCCGCTCTTCTAAAGGCGCCGATTTACGCCGATCACCATACCCCGTACCGAAGCTGGAACACGGCCGGCGCGGTGCCGGTCTTTGAACGTTGGATTGGTAAGAATCCCGGGATCGTGATGGTCGACAATCGCGATCCGGTCATTCTCGTGGACCTGTGGATTTATACGGTGCCTCCGGATCCCAAAGAAGCAGAGTTGGCGCGCGAGCGCATCGAAAACACAGGGGTCAATGCGCATCTGGTGGTGAACGGTTCCAAACAAAAGAGACTATTTGGAGAGGGCATTCTCACGGCGATTCCATGGGAGGAGCAGCAGGCCCAAGCGATTCTCATGGGGCTGCCCCTGGTATTGCTCGCGCCTCCCTTTGCCGCTTATTTCCAACCGGTTCTGGAGGTGATCGCGGGTGTATCTGATCCTCGACGATAATTTGCCGCGGGCGCAACAGAGTATCGCGTATTTGAAAAAGCAGGGCGTCGAGGCGGTCCTTGCCGATCAGACGCGGGAACGGTGGCAGGCGGTGGAAATCGTCTTGGCGTTCTGCGATATTGCCCCGTCGGAAATCGCGGTTTGGAAAGAACGGACCGGCGCATTGGCGGTCTTTTGCACGAGAAATTATACGCAAGATGCCATTCGTGCGATCATGACCAGCAGTGTTTATCAAGGCGCGGTAGGGTACAACGGTGTCGTACCTTTTCCGCCGGAGGCGGATGATCTCAGGACATGGATCACTGAAAAGCCGCACGCGGCTGCCGTGGCGCCGGCGAAAACGTATACGGAAGCGGTGGTCCAGCGGTCGTATAAAGGGGAAATCCCCAATCCCCGCGCGCGGATCTGGGCGGTGGCGGGAACCAAAGGCGGCGTCGGGAAATCGACCCTCGCAACGCTGCTGGCCAATGCGCTGGTCAAAGCGGATCATCAGCCGGTGGTCCTCGCAGAACTCGATAACAATGCCGCGCTTTGCAAGATGAATCAGGTGAGTCCCCTGGTCACAATCGACGCGTATGAACGGCTGCCCGATTACCTGCCCACCGAGCGCGTCGAACAAAACATGGTATGGGTCCCGAACTTGCGATGGTGGTTGATCCCGAATGGCGGGGGACCGGAAGTGAGCAACGACGCGCTTTTCCGTCTCTTGAACACGGTGGGCGATTATGCAGGAGAACTCATCTTCGATTGCCCGGTGAATCCCTTTAGCCGGGCGCGTGCGTTTGCACTGGCGATTGCCGACCAAACAATCCTGGTCGGCGAGCCGTCCAACACGAACCTGGCGAACATTCGGGAGCTGCTGTCTGTGACCAAGCATCATACCGTGGTGCTCAACCGCGTGCTGGATTACCAGATGCGCCGCGCGAGGAGCATCCAAAGACAAATTCAGATCACCGAAACGGTCAACGTGGAACTGATTCTACACGATCGCATGCTCGATGAACGGCTCAACAACGGCCTGACGATTTTCGGCAACAAGGAGACCGAAGCAACGATCCGAAAGATTGCCGGCTTGGAAGACAAAAAGAACAAGAGGTGGTCATTGTGGTAAAAAACTATGCGCTCATCAGCATCGCGCTGGCGATTCTCGCGGGCGGGGTCGCCGCGTTTGGCTACGATGAGGTGAATCATACGGTGCCGGTTGTCATGGCTGCCCAAGCGATCCCCGCCAATCAGACGGTTACGCCGCAAGACATCTCGGTTTTGCAGGTCCCGGCAGCCTATGCGCAAGCGGCGAATCTGGTTTCTTCTCCCGCGCTTGTCGAGGGCAAGATGCTCTCGGTTCCCGCAGTACAGGGGGAACAGATCAATCTGCAGATGCTCAACACCGCGTCGGATCTGCAAGCCATCATCAATCAGTATGCGAAAAAGGCGGGGTCCGGGTACTTGGCGACCCTCTCCGGAAACAGCGCGTGGGGGCAGGTCGTGCAGGCGGGGACGGATATCGCCATTGAGCAGGGGAGTGTGCTTCTTGCGCCGATACACGTCATCGCTGTTCTTGCTCCGTCGTCGGGGGGCGGCGCGCCGACGTGGTTTGTCTTTGTGCCAAAACCGCTGTACACGCAGTTCTCGCAGCTCAACTGGAACAGCACCGGTACGCAGATCCTTTTGTATACGCAAAATCAGGGGCAAGCAACCGCATCGACAACGGCGCCGCCGTCGGGCGTATCGTCGGCTTCGACGAGTTCAACGAACTCGGCGGCAACCAACCAAGTGCCAGTAGCGCATCCAATGCAAAAGAGAGGTTGATCCGCGATGGCGAAAGTGACACCGGACATGCTTGCAAAACTCGGTGCGATGCAACGAAAAGAAGAGCAAATCAACGAGGGCTATGACAGATCCGTTCCTGGCCTGTTGAAACGGGACTTGGCACGATATTCCGAGGAAGAAATCCATCGCGCCAAACAAACTTTGCTGGCCTTGTGGGGAGAAAACGAGGAATCCTTCCAGTCGGAGAAAGCACCGCAACGTGAAGATGTGCTGTACTGGATGAACCGAAAGATCAGGGAACGTCAGTTGTTGGCCGAGGACACGCTTGCGCAGGATGAGGCGGTCCGCGAAGCGCTCAATACGCTGTACGCCTTTGACGCGATCCAGGAGTTGATGGACAATCCGCGCGTTACCGATATTCGGATCATCTCCGATCTGGGGATCCTCTATAAGATGAATGGGCGCATTGATGACTATGAAAAGGTCATGAGTTTTGAGGAAGTGATTCGGTTTATCAACCGGCAAGTCGTGGGTCTGGGAAAAACGTTCGATCTGTCCAATCCGCAGCTCGATGCCCGGCTCAAAGACGGCTCTCGCCTTCATGTGCGAGGGGGATCGGCAGGTTATGAAAAGCACACCCCAACGCCGTGGGGAGAGCGATATCAAAACCCGCAAGCGATCATCGTCAACATCCGCAAGGGTCTGGGCACGTCTGTGTTAACCCTGGAGGATCTGTTGTCATCCGGCATGATGGATCATCGGCTCTATGGTTTTTTGCAGTTCATGATCCAGGCGGGGTTTTCTTGTCTGGTGTCTGGCGGGACCGGGAGCGGAAAAACGACGCTGCTGCAAGCACTGACCGCCAACATCCGGGAGAATCAGGATGTGTTCATCGTCGAGGAGGAACCGGAAATTCGGACCTTGATTCAAAAGGCAATGCGGGTGTTCCGGTATTGGAATACGCCTGCCAATCCCAACGGCAAGGGGGCGATCGGCGAGTTTGGAAACCTGATGGCGCTTTTGCGAAGCAACGCGGACAACGTCATCTTCGGCGAGGTGAGAACACCGGTCGCCGCCTATTGGGGGTTACAGGTGGCGATGACGATCACCTATCTGTACCTGGCCACGGTGCACGGCATCAGCGTGACGTCGGCCGTGCGACGCATGATTGATTTGGCTTCCGGATCCCAGGAAGCGACCAGCCTTCACAGTGTCGCGTCCAGTTTCTCAGAAAGCATCCGTTTTGTCATCGCGGCTCGCAAGATCGTGACCAAAGCGCGCGAAGAGACGCGCCGCATAGCCGAGGTGGGGATGGTTTTGCCGGAATATCAACGGAGTCAAGGCGTTCAGTTCTACCGTCTCTTCAAATGGAATCCGATGGACGATACGTGGCAGTTCTACGGGTTGCCCGAGTGGCTGCAAGAAGAAGCGTTCGCTCGCAACGTTTCCATCCCCAAAGAATTGGAGGCGGATTTTGCCGCACCGCTGGTTCGTGTGGAGTTTTAGTCCCCCGTTTTGTCGATGAGCGGAGAGCCGCCCCTCTTTTGGCACAGGTTTTGCCTCCTCTCGCGGCTCTCCTCGATAAAAAAGAAGGGTGGCGATGCGGCATGTGGACGGTTTGGTTTTTGGGCTTTTTGGTCGCAGGAGCTGTCTATGCGCTTGTTTTCGGCCATGAGTGGGAAACGCAAAAACAAGAGGCGATCATTCGCAAAAATCTTCTGGGCTTCTACCATCGGACCACGCCGATCCGGACCGGGATCGGGAAGTGGAGGATTTGGCAACAAGCCAAGCAGACGAATCAATCAAGGCAACTCCTGTGGATCATCGGGTGGTTCAGCGGGCTCCTGTCGCTCGTTGTGGTTGACTTCTTTATCGGGAGTCTCTTCGTCGCCATTCCCATCGCCTGCTTGGCCGGTTTCGGCGCGGTGGTGTTTTGGATTCGATGGAATTTCACGCGAAAACAGGCGCTGCTGCGCGACGTGTTTTTGGATCAAGCCATTCCGCTGGGCATCCAGGTACTCGGGGCCATCAACGATTTGAGCGCGCTTTTCCCGATTGCCGCGGACAGCATTGAATTTCCACTGATTCAATCCTTCTTCTTAAACCTCCATCAGTCTTGGCGACCGCGCGGGATGACGCCGGAAGAGGCGTTTTACGAGGAGCTGAAAAAGTGGGATATCCCCGAGCTCACGCAACTCGGAGCCATCACGCTGCTCAGCATGAATCGAGAGGTGGAGTTGGGAAACATTTGGCTGGAATACCACACGCTCATCACAAACGATTTGCAGCGGCGGGACGAAGCGGCCGGGAAAACGTACGGCGCCCGAAATTCCGCTCTGCTATTTGTCGGCATGGTCGGTCTGTTCTTTCTGGTCGCCGCCAAGTTCGCCGGGAGGTGGATAACCCCCACGATCTCGCAGAGTTTGTATATCGTGTTCGGCATCCTGATCGGTGTGGCGTGGTGGATCTGGAAGCAAAAAGACGCCATTGATGTGTGATTTGAAGGAGGGGTGGTTTTATGCTGTATCGAGCCGTTTTCCAGCAGGCCGAATGGGAGTACCTCATACACACCGCCGCCAGCGACGATGTGTATGAATCCAAAAGCCTAACGGGGATATTTCATCTGTTATCGGATAACGAGTTCCCCTATGCCGGCGCTTCGGAGGCGCAAAAGGCGATGGTTCGCTTCGCGATCGCATCCGGCGTGTTGACGCAGCTGATCGATGACGCTGTGCGGACCCGGATCGTGGCGGGAGATCGAGTGCTGGTCGACGCAGGCGAAGTCTACCCTTGGCACAGTGAAGAAGAGACGAACGCAATTCGTAAAATGGCCTGGTCCGAGACGGTGGACCTGGACATCCTGACCGAGCGGCGGTTTCTGCGCTCTCTTTTTGCCTGCTCTTGGATGACGGTTTTTGAACGTGCTGACGTGTTCGCTTTGCGAGAGGCACCAAAGGTCGCGCGGTGCGCCCGGTGCCGGTATTTCGATCGGGGGCATTGCGAAGCTCGCGGGATAGAGGCGCCGCATATTTCGGCGTGTGTCGATTTTGACGAAGCGCCGGGCGATCCTGCGTTGGATCGGTATGTGCGGGTGGAGGCGGGGATGGTTGTGGTTGTGGTGGAGGAGGAGGAGGAAGGGGCGGAGTGGGTGGCGGTGCTAGCGGAGAGGGTGGGGGTTTGATTGGAGCCCATTCGAAGTCCTCCGTCTCCCCCGGGAGTCGGAGATTTTTTTGTTTCGTTATTGTCTGTGTGTGGCATTCCACAGAGAAACGCATAGATTGAATCAATTGACTGAATATGCGGATTACAGCTTGTGCACACTGATATTTTAGGATACGGAGGTATATACATCAACAATAAAATCACAAATGTGTCAACCAGCCTACTTTACAAGCCTAACAGGGAGGTCTAATATTATGCCACAAGGTGACACCTCTGCACAACCGGGAGGAAAAAAGAACCGAGGGGAAAAGAACATGTTCGATCTGATGAGGACATCCAATGCCGCCCTCGAAGACGAACAAGTGGATGTTGAGCGTGGTTTGTTGCGCTTCAAGAAGGATACGGGGGTGGACTTTTTGGAGTTAATGCATGACAAGCGTCTGCGCGCGGAGGTGCTGATAAACGGCATTGATCGTCACGATACCGATGACGACGAGGAGCAGCTTCAAAGGATCTACGGTCCATTGCAAGAAAAGGCGGTTCAACGCTCAGGGGAGAGTGAATAGGGGTTGACACTTAAGTCATTTTCACGTGGGGACATAATCTGGTGGGATTTCCCGCCCAGTCCCGTTCAACCGGATTACACGTTGAACGGAAGACACATGGCGGTAATCCTGAGCGATGATACACTTCCCAATCGCACCGTGATTGTGTCCCCCGTTTCGTCTTGGGTCAAGAAAGATGAGGGCGGCGAAATTGTTGTTGATGAAAACGGGGATCCAGTGCATAAACAACTCCATGAATTCCATCTGGGCCTTTCTGCAAGCGATTACCCCAATATTTTACAGTTTGATTCTTACATAAAGCTGGATCAAATCTTCACAATCACACGGGATGTCATTGAGGGAACAATTGTAGGCCGCATTACCAATAATGACATGTTTCAAGTTGATCTGCGTCTCATGATTGTTTTGCAGATGTTCGAGACGCTAAAAAAGATCGTTGAGTACAATGTGAACAGGGTCACTCAGAAACAGGAATCGTAGATGCCATCGGCCGTATGCGTTAGATCGGCCTCCGTTCCTGCGAGAGAATGGGGGCTTTTTATTTTATAGCCCTGCGTTGGATCGGTGTGCGGGTGGAGGCGGGGATGATGGTTGTGGAGAAGGGGGAAGAGGTGCAGAAGGTTTTTGTTTGATCTTCGCTGACCAATCGGCTCAATCCGCGAAGGGAATGCCGCAAAACGCATTGGATAGCGTGGCGGGTTTGCTTCAGTTGGCCTGTTGGTGCCGGAACCAGTCTCCGAACATCAGTTCGACCAGGTGATATTCACCGCGTCCTTTGCCTTTTACGATGATGGACAGTCGTACAAGGTTCTGGATGGCCTTTGTGACAACCGACCCTGAGAGCGGCAGGGAATATGGTGCAATACCGTCCACCAATGCAGCAAACACAGTGTCCGCATGCCGAAAACGATGCAGTTCCTGCCATTGAACATCGTAAATGGATTGCAAATGGCTCATGCCTCGTTCATATGCGTAATCAACCACATCAGCCGTGATCGCGTTCAATTGATGTAGGCCTGCATGGAGATGCGCATTGTAAGCGACGGCCATCAAACAATACGGGTGTCCGCCCGTACGATCCATCATGAGCCGAAAAGCCGGATCAGTGAACTGCATCCGAGAGTCCATATATCGCTTTGACAAATAAGTATGCCAAGCCTCTGCTGGAACAGGCGGTAATTCCATCATGGTGGCGAAGCGGTAAAACGCCTGCCTCCTGTCCGCAAAGATGGTTTGCATCAATGTGGTCTGACTGCCCAAAAACAAATAGACGGTGTGGGTTTGCTGCTGAAAGAGCGCCCTCAACCGTTGCAGGAGTGCTTGCCCTCCAAGACGTTCGATCTCCTGGAATTCGTCTAACAAAATGACCATCCGACGATTATCGCGTTGCGCCAGGTTTTCCGCCAAAGAAACGGCCATTTCAAGTTGTTCCAGAGGATCTGTTTCGTCACGGCCCAAGGATAGACCCAGTTCGAAAATCGTGGATTTTCGCGCGGATTTCCGCCTGCCCGATCAAGGTTCGCAATCCGCGCATCGCTCGAATCGCCTGCGCCATAACACCGGTACGGTTTTCCAACACAGATTTCATCAATTTTGCCGCGAATTCATCAATGGTGGTCACGTAAAAGAGATCGACGGCAGCCGTATAGGCTCCAGCGTCGCGCATTCGTCGCAATACTTCATGCGCGATGCTGGATTTTCCGATTCGT
>JAJZZT010000242.1 GCA_021797415.1 Bacillota bacterium | reverse complement strand
TAGCGAGCAAGATCACCGTCAACTCCACGAACGGCTCCGAGGTGCTGAGCCTGTCCGTGTCCGACCACTCCGTCCAGCGGGCCGCGCAGATCGCGAACACGCTCGCCTCCGTCTTCCAGACCAAGATCGAGCGGCTGATGCAGGTGAAAAACGTACAGATCATCGACCGCGCCACGGTTCCATCCCATCCGATCCCCGTCTCGCCGAAGAAAAAAGTGGACGTGCTGATCGCGCTGGTGCTCGGACTGATGGTCAGCGTCGGTCTCGCATTCTTCATCGAATACCTGGACGACTCGGTGAAAACCGACGAGGACATCGCGCAGATTCTCGGCGCGACCGTGCTCGGCGTCATCCCCGTGATGGACGCGCCAGCGCGCAAGGCCGCCTCCGCCGCCAACAATGTGACGACAGGAGCACAGGGCATGAGCGGTCAGGCGTGACAAGCCGACGCGCGTGAAATGCCGGGAAGCGTGACAAACCGGCAAGCACGATACGCCGGCGCGCCAATCCAGATGTCTCGACCACGGCCAACCGGATCATCGCGTGCCGGGAGATACCGCGACTCTTCGTGCGGTTCTGTTCATGCCATCAATCAATTATATTCCGACCTGCGAAAGGAGCCACCGTATTGGCCCGCGCCGATGCCAGCCGCAACCTGGTGTGCCATGATGCACCGAAATCATCCATTGCCGAAATGTACCGCGTTTTGCGCACGAACCTAGAGTTCGCTTCGCTCGATTCCGAGATCAAGCGCGTCGTCGTGACCAGTTCCATCCCCGGAGAAGGGAAGACGACGACCACCTCCAACCTTGCGGTGGTCAACGCCCAGCTTGGCAAGCGCACGCTGCTGATCGACGCCGACCTGCGCCGCCCGATGGTCCACCGGATGTTCCGGCTGTCCAACGCCCGCGGCCTGACATCCGTGCTGATCCGTCAGTCGCAATTGGACGACGCGATCCAGCAGACCGATGTCCCCAACCTGTCCGTCCTGACCAGCGGCCCCGTCCCGCCCAATCCGGCCGAAGTGCTGGGCTCAAGCGCGATGAAGAGCCTGCTGGAGCAATTGAGCGGGCTGTACGATCTCATCCTGCTGGACAGCCCGCCCGTGCTCTCCGTCACCGATGCGCGACTGCTCGCCACCGCCTGCGACGGCGTTCTCTACGTGGTCGGGGCCGGCCAGGTAAGCCGCCAGACGCTGCGAAAAGCGGCGCAGGCAATGTCCGTCGTCAACGCGCGCATCCTCGGCACCGTGCTGAACAACAAGAAACTGACGAAGGCCGAACAGCAGTACTACTACTATCACTACGAGTAGTCAGAAAAACGGACGCCCGCAGCCACAGAAACATAGAGACGCCCTAGCCGCAGGGATACCCGCAGCCACAACGGTTGCGGGTATCTTGCACGGTTATCCTGATCTGCACAGCGCGCCACAATCCTCGACCACACAGCATCATTGGCCACACGGCCTCACAGGCGGCGGGACGGTAGCACTCTGCGGATACACCCGTTACGCCAAGCCCGCCGTTCGATTGATTATGCTGTTCGTTTAAAAATCCGCCCTCAGTCCGTCGCCTGTGCAATTTCTTCACACCGACAAGCACATGATACGGTATGATGAGAATGCCAAACGGATGACGGCGCTCTATGCCGAGTCATAGTCGAAGTCCGAGAGAAGGAAATGGATGATGGTTCGTGCAAGGGTGAAAAGAGAGCTCATCGCATGGGCGGTCGAGCGTTCGAGGATACCCTTTGAAGATCTCTTGTCGCGTTTCCCCGCCCTGACAAAATGGGAACGCGGCGATGCGGATCCGACACTCAAGCAGCTTGAAGAATTCGCCCAGGCCACTCACACGCCGCTCGGATTCTTTTTTCTTCAGACGCCTCCCGCAGAGCCCATCCCCATTCCGGATTTCAGAACCATCCATGATGTCGTCATATCCCGGCCCAGTCCCGATCTTCTCGACACCGTGTATCAGTGTCAGCAGCGTCAGGATTGGTATCGCCAATACGGACAAATGAATCTTGCGGGGCCTGTCCCTCTTGTCGGTTCTCTGAGCCATGATGTCAGCATCACCGAGGCGGCTGCACGAATGCGAACGGCTCTGTCGTTCGACATAGCGCAAAGAGGGGCAAATTGGAGCGAGGCATTGCGGATACTCCGTGAAATGGCCGAGAGCCAGGGCGTATTGGTCATGGTGAACGGAATTGTCGGGAACAATACGCATCGCAAACTTGACCCCCAGGAGTTTCGCGGATTCGCGCTGGTGGATGACTGGGCGCCGCTTGTCTTTGTAAACGGAGCCGATACGAAGGCGGCGCAAATCTTCACCTTGGCTCACGAACTGGCCCATATCTGGCTGGGCGAATCCGCCCTGTCGGACGCCGACCTGACAATCAATCCAACCCACGCGATGGAGCGCTTTTGCAATCAAGTTGCCGCCGAGTTTTTGGTCCCTCTTGAAGTTCTTCGCAGAATGCGAGTTGACGATGCATTACGCATCGGCGAACTGGAGCGGCTCGCTCGAACGTTCAAGGTCAGCACACTCGTCGTGTTGCGCCGTCTTTACGATTCCGGAGCGCTGACATTCGATCGGTATCGGCAGGCTTACGCTGACGAGCGAAAGCGCGTCCTTGCCATGATGGAGCAGCATTCAGATAGCGAGGGAGGAAACTTTTACTACATGCTGCCAGTTCGCGTCAGCAGACGGTTCGCCCGCGCGCTCATCGCCAGCACATTGGAAGGGCAGACCCTTCATCGCGACGCTCTGCAGATGTTGGGGTTCAGCAAAATCTCCACATTTCACGAACTCGCGCATCGCCTGGGGGTGGAGGGAAGATCAAAATACCGACCGCATGCATCTCGCTTGGAGTGAAGTGCATGACGCCATACGAAATGCTGCGCGTGGAAAGAGCGCGGTTCGTTCTTGCTCCTCCAGCGGGTTCTGCGAGAGCTTGACCCAAATACACACACATTCCTCCAACATGCGGACACTACACAGCATCTGAGCGGGGACCGATGCGACCGATGCGGGCGACGCCGCTGTCATCCCACGATCACACACTCCCGTGCGGGCGGATACGGATTACGTCATCATAAACCGCTCGCACTCCACGCGCCGTCGCCTCGATGGTGAAGTGTTCCGCCACGCGCAACCTGGCGCGTTCACCCATCTCCTCCCGCAGGCGCGGCTGCGCGGCAAGCCGCCGCAGCGCTTCCACCATCGCGTCCACACCGCCGACAGGCACAAGATAGCCTGTCTCGCCGTCGACCACAATCTCCGGGACACCGCCCGCGTTGGTAGCCACCACCGGGCGTCCCGCGCGCATCGCCTCGATGATCACCCGGCCGAACGGCTCATTGTCAGACGGCAGCAGAAGAACATCGAGCGAGTGCATCACATGGTCGACATCGTCGCGAAACCCGAGAAAGCGAATGCGATGGCCCACGCCAAGCACATCAGCCTGTGCGCGCAACTCTCGTTCATAGTCGAAATTGTCCTCGCGGAATTTCGGCGCTCCCACAAGCCACAGTTCGCTGTCCGGATGCAGACCGCACAGACGGGAAAACGCCGCGATCGCGTCGTGCTGCCGCTTCCAGCGCGCGATCTGCCCCACCACGCCGACCACAAAGCGGTTTCCCGGCACGCCAAGCAAGCCGCGCAGAGACACTGGCTCACTGTCTGATGCATCGATACCGTTGTGCACGACCACCGTCTTGCGCCGCAACAACTCACCAGTGGCGAAATTTTCCGCGATGGCTTGCGAAATAGCGACCGCACGATCGGCCTGCCACAGAGCCAGTCGACGGATGGCCCTGCCCACGACGTTGTTCGGTAGGTCGTCACGAATATGCCACACGACCGGGACGCGGCACCCCACAAGACCAAGACTGGCGATAATGCCGCTGCGGATGGAGTTGGCATGTACGACATGCGGGCGATGCGTACGCCATGCCCGCCGGAATTCCAGCCCGGCCACAAGAGATCCTGCCAGTCCACGCACGACCACGAGCGGATTGACGCTCATGCGCGCCCGGTAACCCTTCACCGGATTTACGGCCATGCCGCGCTCGCGGGCGCGGGCGAGCAGTTCACCCTCCGGCGCCGCGAGCACGGCGTTCACATTGGACATGTGGTCCACTGTGAGCAACAGGCTGATCTCGGCGCCGCTCACATCGGCCGAATGATTATAGTACAGCACGCGCAGGAGCCGCACCGCCGTCTGCCCGCCGACACCCGTCATCTTCAACGTCCATTCACCGCCAGTTCAAAGACATCGCGAATGCGTGGGATGGCGATATCCCATGTATAATGTTCCATCACATGCGCCCGCGCCAGTGCACGGGAAGGGAGTTCATCGCGATGATCCAAGGCCCATACCAGTCCCGCCGCCAAGTCCTCTGGCGCGGTCCCACGAAACAGCAAACGATCGTCGAATCCCGAGAGGATCTCCGCCGTCCCTCCCACAGGCGTCCCCATCACCGGTGTCCCGCAAGCCATCGCCTCCACCGTCACCAATCCAAATCCTTCAAGTGCAACCGATGGCACCACCGACAGATCGGCCGCCTGGTAGTAGAGAGGGAGTTCCTCCTCCGCCACTCTGCCGGCAAACTGAACCCGCCCGTCAAGCCCGAGTTCCCGCGCCAGCGCCTCCAGTTCCAATCGCAGTTCGCCGCCGCCGACCACCAGCAAGAGAGCGTCGGGAAAATCGCCGCACACGGCGGCAAACGCGCGCAGCAGGTTCGCCAGCCCCATCCGGCGGGCCAATCGACGCACGACAACGAGGACATACGCGTCCTGCGGCAGCCCCAGACGGGCACGCACCGCCATGCGGTCGCTTGCCGCCTGAAACCGTTCAACGTCCGCCGCACCGGGGATGACATGGATGCGTTCCCGCGGCACCCCGTAGTCCCGGGCAAGGATCTCGCCGAAGGCGCGACTCAACACGATGAAGCGGTCGGATCGCCGATAGAACCGCCGTTCCAGATGGCGCTGCAGATAAAACCGCGCCTGGTCGCGCAAGCGGGATCTCTCTCCCTGCTCGACCTTCACCTCATAAGCCCAAGGCCCCTGGAAATTCGTGACCACCGGAAGATCCGAGCCGCTTGTCAGCCACGCCTGCGCATAGTATGCAAAGTGCGGATTGAACAGGTCAAACCGCTGTTCCCGCAGTTCTGCGCGCAAGACATCCCGCCAGCGTGTGAGATACCGGAGCCTGGACTCCCCGCTATCCGGAACGGTCCGCACGTACGGCGGAAACGCCAAGGCCTGAAGCGGATCGGCAGAACGGACCAGGGCCTGGGCGGATCCGCCGGACTCCGTCCAAGCCGCGAGAAAGTCCGCAAAATAACGCTTCAGTCCACCGGGTCGTTCGGTCACCCACTCCATCCCGCTCGCCAGGATGTTCATGGGCGTATACCAGCACGTAACGATAACTCCGGGCGCCCAATGTTCCCGACGACCAATCCTGCATTGGCCATTGCTGACGGATCAAGCACATTGCGCCCGTCAAACAGGTACGGCGTCCGCATCACCGCCCGCAGCGCGGCCCAGTCCAAGTGAAGAAATTCCGGCCATTCCGTCACGAGAATGACCGCATCGGCGCCGGCGGCTGCCGCATACGGATCCGCAAAGACGGGCATGTCGCCCAAACCCGCGACGCTCAGGCGCCGCACCACCGGATCGCACAGGCGCACCTCCGCTCCCCCGGCGGCAAGCTCCCCGGTCAGTTCAAGAACCGGTGTCTCGCGCGTGTCGTCCGTACCGGGCTTAAATGCGACGCCGAACAGCGCCACCGTTTTCCCGCCCAGGTCCCCAAGCCACTCGCGCAGGCGGCGCAGCGGTTCCAGCCGCTGACGCCCGTTCAACTCAATGACCGCCTTGAGCAGTTTGAAATCATAGTCCACATCGCCCGCGATGTTCACCAGCGCGCGCGTGTCCTTCGGGAAACACGACCCGCCGTAACCGAGACCGGCGCGCAGGAAGGAAGCGCCGATGCGCGGATCGTACCCCATTCCCTGAGCCACCAGCGCGACATCCGCACCCGTGCGCTCGCAGATATTAGCAATCTCGTTGATGAACGATATTTTCGTTGCAAGAAAAGCGTTGGAAGCGTACTTGATCATCTCCGCCGTCCGGCGGTCGCACTCGACTATCGGCGCGTCAAAAGCCGCGTGCAGTTCACGCAAAGCGTGCGCGGCGAACTCAGACGGAACGCCGAACACGAGTCGATTGGGCTGCAGCGTATCCGCCACGGCGCTGCCCTCGCGGAGAAATTCCGGCGCCGACGCCACATGGAGATCCCCTCGCCCCGCCTCGCGCAGCATGTATTCGACCTTATCGCCGGTTCCCACCGGAACCGTGCTTTTGGTGCAGACCACCGCGCCGACGCGCAGCCGCGCCGCCAGTTCCAGAGCCACAGAGAAGACGCCGGACAGATCCGCCGAACCGTCCGGCTGCGCCGGAGTGCCGACACCGATCATCGCCACGTCCACATCGAGCAGTTCCGGCCACTCATGCAAAAAGTGAATCCGGTCCGCTGCGATCTGCTCGCGCAAGAGATCCTCCAAGCCGGGTTCATGGATCGTGGCTCTTCCCTGTCGCAACGCGGCGATCTTCTCCCCATCCACATCCAGGCACCACACATCATGGTCCTGAGACGCAAAGCAGACGCCAGAAACCAAACCAACGTAGCCTGTTCCGACCACGGCAAGTTTCATACCAAACGTTCCCCCCGACGAATCTTCTCCCCAGCAATTCCCGTCGTATCACGCGCCACCGCGATCTCGATCACCGATCGCAGACGCTCGACGAACACCTCCTTCACAAACGACAGCCCGACCCGTCGCACAGAGTCCGAATCCCACTCCCGTTCCAGCGCGTCGCGCAGCACCGAAACCAGAGCATCCACTGTCGGTTCGTAAAAAAACAGGCCGTTCACCCCAGGAACAATGGTGTCCAGGGCGCCGCCCGCGGCAAACGCCACCACCGGCTGGCCGAGCAGGTTCACCTCCACCGGCGTGATGCCGAAGTCTTCGACGCCGGGGAAGATCAGCGCGCGGCAATGGCGCATGTACCCGTGTACAGCGTCCTCCGGCTGCCAGCCGAGGAAAGTGACCGTCGATCCAGCCAACCCAGCCAGCGCCTCCAGGCGGTCGCGGTCCGGCCCAGACCCAATGACAAACAGCCTGGCTCCCATCGCCGCACAGGCGCGCACCGCGAGGTCCAGCCGCTTGTAGGAAACCAGACGCGATACGACGAGAAAATACGGCTCATCACACGGCGATGCGTCCATCCCGGATGCGGCAACCTCCGCCGCCGCATCATCGACCGGCGGATAGACGATCACGGCATCCCGGTTATAGCAGGACTGGATGCGGTCTTGTACGGCGTGCGAGATCGCGATAAACTGATCCACACCGCGCGCCGTGGCGACATCCCACAACCGCAGCGGCGGTACGAACAGTCTCGCGACGGACTTCATCCAGCGAGGACCTTTCTCGTGGCGGATGTATTCGTCAAAGTTCCAGGCAAACCGCATGGGCGTATAACAGTAACAGACATGCACAGGGCGCCCGTCGCCTCTCGGCAGACGCACGCCCTTGCCGTAGGCGCTGCTGGAGCTGATGACAAGGTCGAAGTCACGGACATCCAGCGTGCGGATGGCGAATGGAAAGAGCCAGAAGAACAGCTTGAAATGCCGCCGGACAAACCCGAAACGCTGCAGCGCGCTCGGAATGATCACGGCGTCCTGCAGCGACGGCCACAGCTTGTCCCGCTCGACAAGCAATGTATAAATTGGGGCGTCGGGAAACATCTCGTGCAGCACACCGACCACCCGCTCCGCCCCGCCCAACTGATTCAGGTAATCATGGACAATCGCGACCCTCATTCGGAACACTCCTGTGCAGAAACGACGACAGTCGCCAATTGCAAACACATCCAGATCTTATTATACTTCTGCAAGCGGAGAGATAGCGATATGTTTTAGACGACAATCGTTGGCCCCCTGTCGATGCGCAAACCGCCTGCCACTGCCAAACTTCGAATGAACGCTAAGCTCAGGGGATTACGGGATGGATCGACCAAGACTTTCGGAAAAGTCCGAGCAGAACGCTATTCAAGAGTATGGGGAACGTTGTATCCCCACAACGATAGCCACGAAACAAAACCCGAACTCGGGCATGGTCCGAAAACAGGTCCGCCGGTTTCGGAAAACCGGCCAAGCGCGAAATGGAAAAGAAGCTCAAATAGTCGCTCGGCGCGGCTTCTTATCGTTAATTCTATTAAATCCATTTTTTTGAAATAAACGCTATGCAAAACACATCAAAGAGCTCGAAGTGTCGTCCTTATCTCAGCCCCATCACCCCATGGATAACCTCCTCATACTCCAGAATAACCTCATCCCACGACGCAACGCGTCGGTGCAACCGCGGCATATCAGCGGCGCGAATGATTGCCTCGGCGACCTCACGCACTGATGATATGTCAGCGGATACCTCGACAACGCTCGACTGCGGCTCAAAATTCGGGCCCGTGGTGACGATCGGCGCCGACTGCTGCAGGGCAGCCAGATAGGAACCATATCTAGGCCGAACAGGCTCGCTGAACAACAGGACGTTGACGGTACTTGACTCGAGCAACTCAGCGACCCGCTCGGGCGCGGTGTACCCAGCGATCGTCCATTGAAGCCCCTTTGCTCGCTCCAGAATCCCTCTGAATTCCTGACCGAGTTCGCTGTTCGGGACCTCGCCGATGTAGGTGAACTCGACTGGGTGCCCCTGCGCGCACAGTTCCCCTAAAGCCAATGCGAGACGCAGTGGTTGCTTCCTGGCAGAGAAAAAACCAAACGTGCCCACCCTGATCGCCCCCGTTCTCGGACCCGTGAACTCGGATGTCCTGGGAATGTTCGGCGGTATATGAATTACCCTGCATTTTTTCAGGTTGAACCAGCTTCTTTGACACCATAATTCGTCGACCAGAACCGTAGCTGCACTGATCCAACTCAGAGCGAATTGCCGCCTGGATCCGGCCTCGTGAACAACCAAGATCAGCCTGACGCCGAGGAACCTTGCGAAAACGGCCGCAAGGAATATTCCACCCTTCCAGTACCGCCCCTCCGCGTCCTCCTGAACAATAAGGATATGCGCCCCCGATCTTCGGACACCCAAGGCCAACCTCAGGGAATCCCGCAGTCCATCGAGCGGGCCCTGTCTGACTACTAGGTTGGGTCCAGAAGAGTCTGGATCCCCCACGGTAGCCCAAACATTTACATCTCCGCAACGTGCGAGTCCGTGGGCCAGGCGGACTCCGTAGTCGCAAATTCCCCCTCTGACCGGCGACCATGCCCCAAGGATCATGCCAATCCTAAAATCGCGCGCCGAATCCCCTCTCGCACCCATCCCATTATCCCCATTTCCATGATACTACTGAGCGACATCGCACCCGACCTAAGAGGGAATCGCCAAGAAGCACGGGACGACCGTCGACCCGTGAATACCTAGGTTTAGCAAGGAAAATCGCCGTACTCCCCGCTAGTCTCGGGGCGTCAAGCCTCAAACTGCTCAGTGCTCAAATCGCCCGGCACCGGAGCATGCCAGGGAATCGTCATACATCCTGCGATCGTCCCGCGCAACTGGCCCTTCCAGGGCCGTGGACGCCCGAGCACAAAATGGGATATGCTATTCGTGAGAGACCGCTTCGCCTGCAAGAAAACTACGGACAGCACCGACCCGTACGTGCCGAATTTCTTGGATATGAGAATTGAATTGCGTGCATACCAGTATCGCATGAAGTCACCATCCCCATCGCTCCCCATTGAGATCCGATGGTGCGCTTTTGCGACGGACGAGACGCGAAGATGCCATCCGCGCCTGCTGGCCCGTATAGATAGATCCACGTCTTCGTAGTACATCCAGTACGACTCGTCCATCAGCCCTATTTCCTCAAGCACCCTCATCCGGACGAACATCGCACAACCCGTGATGTACTTGGCCCCCGTCGCCTCGACGGCGTCATGCCTCGTCACCCACGTACGCGTGTCGACGACGCCGCCGGCAAACCAAGTATCACCAGTATATGCATTCATGATAGTTGGACTGATCAGTCCAGTGTCGCGGTGATCCCTCATCTCGGCTACGAGGTGGGCAAGGCACCCGTTCTCAACGATGGCATCGTTATTGACCATCCAGATGTACGTAGGACTGTACGTCCGAGCAAACTCTATGCATCGATTCACCGCGTAGGCAAATCCCACATTATCCCCGGTACCTATTACCTCGACACAATTCAACTCTTCAAACCTTCTTCGCCAGTCATCACCAATCCTCGAATTCTCGTGAACCAATACCCTCCGAGTGATCCCAGGACTGTCTTCCACCAAAGACCGAACGGCTTCAAACGTAGCTTGTACATCACGGTAATGAACGACCACGCAAACAACCTCAAACGCCACTCCACCGCTCTTGTCCACCCGCCCACCCCACTCATGCACAACTTCGAGCCAGTTTACCGAACGACCCGCCGGTACGCTAACAATCTCCGTCTCCCATTCAACGGGGCAAGCTCCGTAGCACGCCCACACGCGAGGACCAGAGCCCCTAACGCGGAAGGTTCTCCTGATAGATTTCCGCAAGCCTCCTGCAGCACTCGGAAGGCCCGTGGAGGAGGGCAGTCTCGCGCGCCCTCTTGCCAATGCCCGTTCTAAGTCCATCGTCCGCGATGAGGCGCAAGACAGCATCCGCCAGGCATGACGAGCAGGCCGTAGGGATAACGACCGCGTTCTCTCCCGGGAGCAGCAGATCGTACCCTATGCCGGTAAACGTGGTGATCACGGTTAGCCCACGGGCCATTGCTTCCAGGACGGCCAGCCCAAATCCCTCGGACAGCGACGGAAAAAGCATGATGTCGTGTTGGTCAAACAATTCAATCTGGACCCTGCGGTCAACGTGTGGCAAAACGGAAACCCGGTACCTATGTCCCGGACTGAAGTCTGCCAATACCCTGTCGGCTGGGAGGCCTGCTCCCCCAATGGTGAGCGTGACCCCCTCCAACTTTTCCGCCAACGCCTCAAAGGCAGGCACCAGATACGCTACCCCCTTCCTTGCTATCCAGGAACCCCAAACAAGCAGGCGGATCGCCCGGGCCGAGTCGGGACTCCTGTGAACTGGCTCGCAGAAAAACGTCTCGCTGATGGGCGGCACTATCCTGTAAATCGTTGCAGCTCTTGCGCTATGCTCATCCGCCAGCAAGTCCCTGTCCCTAGTGGTAAACACTAGCGTGATGTCCGCGGACTCCACGCCCTTGCTGTCCCACCAAACGGGCAGTCTACCGGTAATAAGGCGGTACTGCGGGGACAACCGCAGATGACCACGCCTGGCCTCACCCAGTCGCGACTCGTGGTCAAAGAAGCTCAGCCCATGAATCTGGTTGACCAATAAGGGACGACCAGGACGGCGTCTCGCCCGCGAAATCTTCTTGAAAGCCTTCCAACCAAGACCCGACGGGACTTGGACGACGTCATAGCCTTCCCAGCGCCTGTCCTTCAAGAGGAACCGACTCACGATGTCTGGCATCAGAAATTTATCCTGAACCTTGCCTGGGTACCCCAGGATGTCCTCCTGATGGAACAAGTCAACCGTGTGCCCCAGTTGGCGCAAGCCATCCGCAAAGCCATGGTAAACGCCCGATGCCCCAGCATCTGGATTCCGCCTTACCGGAGAGACGAACAATATTCTCATGGTCCGCCAAACCCTCCCGAGGCAGCAGCCTCCTCAACAATTGAGCCTAACCGATGAAGCATCGCCCGCCCCGAGAACGCCCGCACAATCGTCTCCCGAGCCCTCGAGCCGAGGAGATCGCGCAGCTCATAGGCCTCGGCAATGGAGGAAGCCAGTTGCCTCCTGTCCCCGACGGTAAACATGATGCCATTTATCCGACCCTCGATCACCGAACGGAGCGATGGGATATCAGAGACAACAACAGCCAATCCACAACCTAACGCCTCAAGTACGGCCAGCGAGACAGCCTCCCAGGCGGATGGCATCGCAAAGACGTCGGACGCGTGGTAAAGGGCGCGTAACGCCCCGCAGTCCGAAATGACGCCCTCGGACCTTATTCGTTCCCGCGGCCCCAACGCACGCGTTTTGGCCTTCAATGCCGCGCGGTCCGGTCCATCGCCGACTACCACGAGATTCCACGAGTCATCCAGATATTTAAGGGCACCAATAAGATCTGACGTCCGTTTCTGAGCGTCCGTCAGCCGCGCCACCGTGATGATGGTCTTGTGGTGAGGATTCTGGGCACGGCCCTCACGTGGGACGAAAAACGACTCGTCAACCCCGTTTGGCAAGAAGACCGACCTCGCACCAAGTCTTGATGCCTTTAACGCCTCCTCCTCTGTTTGGCAGGTTATTCTCGAAGCCCTCTTGAAGCTGCCTCGCTTGAAGATCTTCAATTGCCGATTCCCTTTGTCGCCATGGTCGGCGCCAATCCTCGGAACGTACGCCCTCCTTGCGAGAAAGTCAAACCTCCCGGTCCAATATTCCTGAACATAGAGAACGTCTACCCGATCGGATCGCAGACCCGAGAGCAGGTCGCGGCCGAAGGAAACGGCGTTCGCGACCTCCTGGACGTATCTGCCAACGGGCGGGCGTGACAACCACCGATGCCCCGTCCATGCAACGCGGTACCAGTCGCGCATCTCCAGAAACCGCACACGATAGCCATCACCGATTTCGAACAACCCACGCGTCAAGTAGGACGGCACGTAGAGAACCACATCGACCTCGCGATCGCGCAGCCCGCGCGCATAGTACCACGAGAAGTCGTTCCTAAATGAATCCAGGTATGTCTTGAAATCCAGACCCATCACCCGGCCATAAAAGTCCTCGAACGCGGCTGTACTGAGCAACAGAGCCATCCTCATACGTCCCACACCTCCCCGCCAAGCACGCGTATACAGCATCGGCCTCGAACGGTCGAGCGTGTCCGAATGCCGTCCGAACACATCTTCACTGACGATCCAGAGCGATATACCTCCGCAACTCGTTCACCCTGTACTAATGGGCGCGGTTGGCGACCTCGAATCACTAGCGGACCAAATGCGCTTGTACCCGCCCCGCGTATGTAGGCCTGTTTTCCAGATGCATGTTCAGGAAGCGCATGTCATCACACCATCCCAAACCTGAGGGCGTACCTGTCGCACCAGGAAAACGGATGCGTCCGGGTCACCCATACCGACTTTCCATCCGACGGCGGCATGCCCCACCGCCGTCGATCCCGGAGACGCAGATCACTCACGAGGTCTGGCCCTCCTCAGGGTGTGCGGGCGGCGCGTCCTCGTACCCGCGGATGACGCCAGCTGCCACAGAGGCATAGCGAAGCCATATTTCGTCGTCTGATCCCATCAGTTGAGTGACCTCCACCTTCGCCAGGGTAACAAATCTGTAGAAGAACATTAACATGCACAGATAGAACCCAATTCTCCCGTCCCTGTAACCGCGTTGCTTGACGTATCTCCGAAAAAATGTCCTCGATGCCGATGCAACCGCCAGGAACGGGGACACCACTTTTCCACATTCGATTTCCCGTGCTGCCTCAGCTGATGTATACCTGTTTAGCTTTTCAACAAACTCGACCGGACCCAAATAATTCAAATGGATAATCTCAAGAAGCGGATCATCTGAAAGCTCTAGGACTTTCGCAGTGCTCGAAGGGTGCAGAGAGCTGTGTATATCACCACTCGCAGTGAGACTCCCCTTCTTAAAGAATCGCGGATGCACATCTTGATGAGACCCCCACCCACAGTGGTCGATCCCCTTCCCGAAGAGGTAGTTCCTAAAATGAAACTTCACAACATCGGCTGCGTCGTCTCGAGCAATCCGCATCAGCCTCTCACTCAGTTCAAAAGGGACAAGCTCGTCCGCGTCAAGGACTAATATCCAGAGGTTCTTGGCCTTTGAGACGGCGAATGCCCTAGCCGGTTC
>JAJZZT010000210.1 GCA_021797415.1 Bacillota bacterium | reverse complement strand
GTAAGTAATCAAAAAAGGGCGACGCGGGCCGTGAAGTATCCGGCATCTTCCGCTGAAGCCGCAAATCGGTCATGTGTGAGTTCGCCGATGCCTGCAAGATTATCGGTTGCAAAGACCAGCCATTCTTCCGGATGTAATTTCCATAGTATCAGATCCCGGATTTGCGTGAGTCCGCACATGGTTTCGCCCCATTTTCAGAAGGTGTCCGCATTCAGAATGTGTCCGCAGATACGGGTCAGCGGGGAAATAAAAAGATCTCCAGCACAAAAGCTGAAGGTCTTGCAGTGATCTCCGATTCATCGCATGGCGCATTCCTTATTTTCCTATCGCGCCCCGCCCAGATTGCCCGGCGGTGATTTGACAAGCCGCCCCGCCGTTGTTCCCCGCGTCGGGGACACGGGTTTGCGAATGATCTGCATCGGGTTCACCTCCCGCCATGAACGATCGCAGGCCCGTCAAGCGTGACCATGAAGCGCCTGATCCGCCAGTGGAGGAGTTGAAGGAATCGTTCCGGAGTCAGATGATAGCCGTTTGTCGCAATGTCGGCCGTGTACTCCACATCATGCGCTGCGCACGACTGCAAAAAGGACGCGGAGAGTTCGCCGATGATCTCGGGAGCAAGCAACGGCTCGCCGCCAAACCAACTGATCGAGACGGTGCGCAGGAAGCGGGCTCTGTCACGCACAAAATGTTGAAGGCCCGCGATGACCTCACGGGTCATTTTACCACGCGGGAATGTCTGATAACAGTATGTGCAATCGAAGTTGCAGGCTTCGGTCGGCAGCACGACCAGATGGAGCATGTCCGTCCGGTGCTGGGACTGGTGCAGGAATTTTGCCCGGAGGGACTTATCCGTCCCTTCGGCGACGAAAAATCCACAGTCCCGCAGGTCTGTCAGCGCATCCGGCCATTCTCCCGTCACTCCCTGTTTGAGCGCGGCGAACACTTCCGGCAATGACGCGGCAATGCGCCGGGGAGTTCGTTCAAGCGCCGCCGCGTCCTCCTGGAGCGTAGCCGCACGCGGGATCCTCCGCCAGCGCATCGCCCGAATGGGCGTACGCCCGGGACCGGGAGCCGCCGCAGGCGTCGCGGTATTCGCAAACGCCGCATCGCCCGCCGAAGTGCGCCAGGCGGATGTCGCGCAGCAGGGGATGATGGCGGTAGATGTCCGCAAGAGACTGACCGCGGACACTGCCCAGCGGGATGGGAAGGAAGCCGGCCGGATGGACCGTCCCGTCGTAGGCCACGAAGATGATTCCTTTGCCGTCGCGCGTGCTGCTCGTCTGCACCTTCGGGTGGGACATGGGGTCGCCCAGCAGGTCGTGCAACCGTCCTGCGAGGCGAGCGTAGAGCGGATTCAACCCGTATGCCTGCGCCACTCTGCCGGACTCGTCCGACTGATTCCCTTCCTTTCGCCATGCTGCCACGCGGCGAAATGCCGGAGCTTCGACCGTGCGCACCGTGAGGTCGTACAATGAGGCGTCAAAGAGAAAATGGGCAACCGCTTCGCATTCCTCCGCGGACAATTCTGCGGCCGCCCGCCCCCGGCCCACCTGGATGAGAAAAAACACCTCCCAGATGCTCACGCCCGTTTGCGCCATGATATCCACAATGCCGGGCAGATCGTCCACATTGTCTTTCATCACGGTGGTGTTCACCTGCACCTGAAAGCCTGCCTTGGCCAGTTTGTCCAGGGCATGCACGGTCTGCCTAAAGTGGCCCGGCACCCCCCGGATCCGGTCGTGTGTGTCGGCCGTGGCTCCGTCCAGGCTGACGGACACCGCCTTGACGCCGATTTCGCGCATGCGCGCGATCCGATCGTCGGACAGGCGCGGCGTCACGCTGGGGGCCATGCCGACCGGGATGCCCAGATTCCGTGCGTGCGCCGCGATCTCGAATATGTCGGGGCGCATGAGCACATCGCCGCCGGTCATGATCAGAACCGGGTACGGGCGGCCGAAAGCGGTCAGGCTCGCGACGAAGCGAAGCGCCTCTTCGGTGGACAGTTCACCCGGCAGCGGCCGTTCCATCGCCTCGGCGCGGCAGTGTCTGCACGCCAGCAGGCAGGCGCGCGTCGCTTCCCAGAACACAAGAATCGGCCGTTCGTGGAAGTCGAGGGGTTGCATGGGAATCCGCTCCTCCGTGGTCAATATGCCCCCAATGTACCCTTGCGACCGGCGCCTTTCATGAGCGATTTGAGCTATTCTTGCCAGTCAAATGAGACCTTCGACTATCCGTCCAATGCTGTCCGAACCATGTCTTGCCCGTGAGTGCAGCGAGACCGTTGTCGGCCACAAGATTGTGCGGCACAGGCAGGTACTGTGGCTGCCATGTACGACCGGCGTCCGTCGTACGGAAGAGCGCCGGTGGTTCGCTGGGCTGCGCGTGACTGGGTCGAATGAATTCTGCCGCAAAAGGTGATCCAGCGTGCGACCACTCTCCCCAACCTTTTGTCGAGTTTTCGAAGCCGAGCAAGAAGTCAGTCGGATCCGCACCTGAGATCAGACGCCAGCGCGTACCGCCATTGGTGGTTCTCCACAGTTGCAGTGTCTGGCTGCTGTTCATACCGCCAGCGGTCACAGCCAGCCAGCCGGTATGACCGTTTGGGACCAGTGTCAGTTGCAGACGATCGGAGTGTCCAACCGGAAGTCTCAATGGAGGCGAGACCGACCAATTCGTTCCCCAATCCGCAGTAACGTGAATCCGGGCGTAAGGTGACTTGCCGCCACTTCGCGTTGCATACCAAGCCTGGCCTCCGCCTTCGAACTGCAAGGGGGCGTCCCCGGGGACATCCGTGATCAAGCGCCACAAGTGACCGCCATCGTGGGTGGATAACAGTTCGATATTGCCCCCGCTGTACTGTTCGCCCCAACCGGTCAATCGATTGGACATCTGAATGTCGGACAAATGCAAGGAAACTTCCCTCTTCTCGCGGGACTGTGCTATGGCCGCATGGGAAAACGACGCGAGAAGACCGATAGTCACGATGCCCGTGATGCATGTATAAAAACTGGATTTCATCATGATCTGGTTACCCTCGCATGTTCCTTGTCTGTAACACCCAACGCGACCTGGGACAGTGAGACGGGGAAGATTGCCCTCACCGGACCGGTATAAATCCCGACAACGGCGGTGCACTGTACCCGCTGCTTTCCAGGACGCGCACCAAAGCATGCACTATCGCTGTCGGCGTGTCCTGACCGTCCAGGCCTGACAATCCAAGAAGTTGTGCGCCCAGTTCCACCGTTTCCCGTTCGCTCAGAAAGCGAAGCACATGCGCTGGAGAATCCTCCATGAGCGCCGCATACCGATCGACGGCGAGTTCCACAGTCTGGATGGCCTCCCTGAGTATTGCAGGGTCAACCGACACGGCCAAGCGGGGCGCCGTGCGTGGATTCCGGTGCGGCGAGGGTGGCAGAATGCCCATCCGGCGCAGATCGCGAATGATGGCGCCGACTCTGGACTCGGTGAGGCCCAGGCGTCTGGCGATCTCCATGTAAGAGCAACGCCGCACGGTGAGCAGTGTCGCCACTTCGTGTTTGATGTCGTCCTGTGCCATGGAGATCCCCCGTTTCGTCTCTTATGATTCCATCCAGTGTGTGCCTGCGCCCGGTCATGGTGGTCCAGCCGTCCCACGAGATCTTCGGATGCGGGTAACCGCCCCGCTTCAGTATCGCGAGACGGGCACGACCAGGACCCGCGGAGGCGAGGCGACAGAAATGCCCTGCGATGAAGCGCCCAGCCAATACACGTGGTCACCGATGACGTGTATGGTTGCATTCGACGGCAAGACATCCTTGGCGGGGACGCGAACCCAGGTTTTTGCACCCCGGTTCAATGCGTAATATCCCCCGTTTTGTGTGTCCTGGGCCAATAGGGCGCCGTTTGGCAACAGACGGACCGCGGGAGGCGAAGAAGCGGACGTGGATCCGGGCAAGGGAGGGGTGGCCACATAACTCCAGGTGCGTCCGCCGTTGGTCGTCATTTCGATCGGGTACTGCGGATTTCCCAGCAAGAGAACCACTCCATCCGAGAGGGTGGCCAGTTGGCTGATCACGCCGTTATTGACCACCACAGAGTCCACAGGCGTCCAGGGATGGGGGATGGCCCTGACGATGGACTCGGACTCGTCGCCCATCTGTCCATAGTATTGTGCTGGAACGGGGCCAAAGAATAACGCGTGTTCAACCGCCGGGTTCGCGGGAGTCACGGGATGCCAGGTGGCGCCGCCGTCAAGAGTCTCCTCGACCATGATCGTGCCGGCTCCGTTCTTCCACCAGGCCCAGACCGCCTTGCCCTCCACTTGGAAGCCGCCGAAATCGTTTCGCGCCATCCCTCCGGGAGGCGGGACGGCCCGCCAGGTTCGGCCGCCATTTGGGCTGTAGAGGCCAAGATCCGTGATCGGGGGAGCGCCGTATTTGGGAAGGTCCGCCGGAACCGAGGCAAACAGGTGGGTGTCGTAGCCCGGGGCGATCGTGAGTCCGGTCAGGCCGGTCTGCATGAAGGGTGCGTATCCTATGGCGTGCAGGGCGCTATTCCATGGGGTTGTCGATAGAGGACGCCACGCGCGCCCGCCGTTGTCGCTGAGCCAAATCCCTCCGCCTGTCGCCGCGTAGACGCGATTTCCGGTCACGGCGAGCGCACCGAAGTATCCCCGGTTCTGATTGCTGAAGAGGGTGCGAATCCGCTGTTTTGCAAGGACCGTGTTCCACGCTTGAGGAGCCAGGATCTGAAAAGCCTTGGCGGCCAGCACGGAGGTCGTGGACTGCTTTGTGGATGCGGGACCAAGGTCGGTGAACACGTATTGGAGGGCAAGATGCCCGCGGCCAGCCGCCAATTGGCCGAATGGCGACAGAAACGCCGGAAGTTTTACGCTACCTGAGATGTCGCCATTGGCCCGCTGTGCCAAGCTGCCGATCTCACCGTAGCCGCTTGTTTTGCCGCCGGATTGCCATACCGCCTGGTACCCGAATGGATTCGGCCCAAATTCCTCGGTAAGCGGCGCCCACCCGGAGATCGCGACGGTCTCTCCCGGCTTTGCGGCGGATGGTCTGATGGTTAACGTGGGAACTCGATGGGCTGTGGGGATCGGTCCTGTCAGGTGAAACGTGACGGCCGCTTCGGGGGCGCGGATTCCGCAGCCTCCTGTCACGGCGCCGAAGCATTGCAGGCCGACAGTGTACGGTCCCGCCCGGAGCGGGACCTCTCCCTTGGGAGACAGCCAGGGAACCGCGGGCACCGTGAAATGAGTGATGAAATGGCCTGGATTCGTTTTCGACCAACCGCCGTTGTCGGGATTCATGGAAAGACCATCGGGCCATCCGCCAAACGTGATGACGCCGAAGTTTTGCTCATGTGCGCCGGCGGCTGCCGGAATGTAGCCCTGCAGCGTGACTCGGGTTCCCGGCGGTCCATGATCGGGCGTCAACGTCAGGGCAATGCGGGGCCGGGAACTCAGGCGTTGGGCGGCGTTGGCTGCCGGCGGTCCGCCGAGAGTCAGTGTCGCCACGGCGGCCAGGACCGCAGAACCCGCCAACTGCCATCGGTGTATCAAGCGTTTCATTCGATCACCTTCCTGTAGAGAGGACTTGATCCCATGTCTCCCAAGGGACATGGGATAATCCAAATTTCAGCGGGCGAGTGACAGTAGATATACGTTTGACTGAAGTCTCAAACGCTATATCCCGGATCAGATCGCCTGCACAGGGGACTTGATCCCATGTCTCCTAGACGAGAGGACGGCCAAAAAGGTTACACACGGTCCTTTGGAAGCACGCTGTGTAACGTTTAGGTCGTATGGATCGTCTTTTCGGGAACCATGGATATCAAGAGGGTGATGAACGATGCCATCTCAGGGGGTGTTTCGCGCCGTTTCTGTCGCTCAAAAAGAGTCATCCGTTGAGTTGTTTTCGTTTTTTGTTGGATTGTCGAATCCGCATAATGAAAGTTACGAAATTGGCCATGTGGGACATCGCGCGTCCGACACCCAATGACACGGTCGCATCGTTGCCGCCGTTGTGTCACCGCGCCTCCTGAGAAGTCGGCACGGTCCAGGCGGCCGCCAACGTCTCCAGATTTGCGAGATCAGCCGGTTGATTGGTGCGGCTGACGCCGACGAGACAATACGCCACCTTCTTCCCCGGGTGCAGGGGGTCCGGCCGGAGCACGGCCAGCCAATATTCATAGCGCGGCGGAGTCGACCCCGCCGCAGCGGGAGAGGTGCGCCGGACGACCGCCGCGTACGCCTGGCCGACCGGCAGCAAAACGGCCGAAGTCTTCAGAACATCCGCTTGATTCCCGATCAACCCGCGCATCACAGAAGGCCCGTAGGCGCCCTGCGCCTGCAGCGACACAGACATGCCTTCCCACGTCAGCGGCGGTGTCCCGCCGCCGTCCGTCACGACGCGCCCGTCCGGAAGTGTCACCGTGCTTTCGTACAGACTCATCGGCCGTCCGGGCGGACTGTAAGTCATCCAGGTCGAAGAGGGCTTCGTACCACTGCTCATGGATTGAAACAGCAGTGTCCCGCCGTCGATGTACGACGGACCGTTCACCCAGTTCCCAATCCAGACGGAGTGGATAGAATCGGTTTTCGGATCAAACCACAGTTGCGGGACGGCCAACTGATTCCCGCTCGTTCCCAGCGGTTGTTGCCAGAAGACCGCCCGAGAACCGACATCCAGCGTTCCCGTCAGCGTCTGTACCATGTAGATCTGGTTGAGCGGCGTCCACTTGCCCGTCCGCATCGAGTAGTAGTAATTGGCTCCCGTCATCCCCGCATTCGCCCCAGAGGGCGCCCAGCGCAGAGAGACGCTCAGGACAAAGCCCCCTTGTGTTTTCGTGATGCTCCCCGGCCACGCGGCCAGCGGCGTCTGATGGCGGGCAATTTGTCCCACGGTCGCGCCGAAATAGTCCGGCCATACAGGAATCCGGCCGCCAAGCGGCTGCACGGTCGCCACATGAAGATATCCAATACCGACATGGAATGTCATCGCTTCGCTCGTGAGCGGACCCAGATGGGCGCGCGCAACGCCGCCTTGCGGCAACCATCCCGTCCACGCCGTGGCTGCGCGCGCCTGCGCGGCGCCCAGCCACTTTTGCGGCAGTATCGCGATGACACGCGCCTTCTCGAGCAGACTTCCGCCTGCCGTCCGATACGGTGTCACATAAATGGGAAACGTCAACGGATGGCGAAAAGCAAACGCCTGCGCGTTTCCAGGCAGAGGCTGGCCGCCGTCCCTGCGGTCGACGGGAATCCAGACGATCCCGGTTCTCAGCGGCAGGACGAGCAGGAACTCGTCGCGATATCGAGCCGGAATCCCATAGTGAATCCCGTGCACCGTGATGAACGGCGTCCGAAATACGACGGACTGCGCCTGCTGCGCCAGTCCCCCTGTCGCCGTTTTCATTTTCCTCGTACCGTCAAGGATCGTGTACCCTCCGTATGCGCCGCGCCAACTCGGCGTGAACTGGCTGGAGAGATAGGGCGGCTGCCACGGACTGGCGACCAAGCCATATCCGGTCCGATAACGGTGTTCCGCGACGCGGGTTGCGACGCGCATGTCTGCGGACGCTGCGGCGACTTCGCCGCCTCCGGCCGCGCTCCGCGCGCCCGCCGTCGGACCGATGCTAACCGAGAGTCCTATGGCACAGACGCACGCGCCTGCCAAAAGCCGCGTCCATCGCCGTTTTGTGGAGCGATCTGCAAACCTGCGCCCGGTGTTGGTCCGCTCACTTCCGGTCGTCCGATGACCGCGAGAAGTCACCGACCTGGGTCGTCGGGAGAAAAAAAGGATTTTCAAACACGTAACACTCCCTGACTGAGAAATACCGTTTCATCTTCTCATTATACAATGTTCCACATCCCAATGACGTAGAAAGTCATCCATCTTTATCCTGGCCGACGTGGCCCATGGTGCTGGCGTATTCCGGCCGACGTGCCATCCTGTTCACGTATATTGACTGAATGGAAAGGAAAAGAGTTCATGGGTTACAAACAACATTTTCACCTTGAACCGGGAGACGGTCTGAGGGATGCAGGGGCGGAAGCACACCGTGTAACCTTTTTGGCATATGGATCGTCTAGTCGGGAATTATGGATGTCAAGAGGGTGATGAACGATGCCATCGCAGGGGGTGTTTCGCGCCGTTTCTGTCGCTCTTGTTGCGGGTGCGGCGATTATGTTGTCGGGGTGTGGAGTCATGTCCGCCGCCTCATCGCAACAGTCAGATCAACATGCCGCGACAGGACCTGCACCCGCTCTTACACGTGCGCTAAGAGTTGCGGATAAGTTCCTGGAAGCTTGGAGCGACAGGAATGCCAACAGCGGAATTCCGCTGCTGAGTTCATCGCTCAAAAAGAGTCATCCGTTGAGCTATTTTCGTTCTTTTTTTGTTGGATTGTCGAATCCGCATAATGAAAGTTACGAAATTGGCTATGTGGGCCATCCCGCGGCCAACACGTATGTATTCCGCACCAGACTTTACTACTACTATACTGGAATGACGGGGAGCGGAGGCGGACCACCCAGCCAGGAGTTTGACGTAGTACAAAATTCTAACGAGAAATGGATGATTAATTCGTTGCCTCATTTGACAGGACAAGACCAGGATCATCCCCAGTGATGGTTGGGCGTTTGGCGAGTTCTGTTCACGTATCTTGACAGGATGGAAAAAGGTTTAATGGGTTCGGTTGGGAGGAATCAAGCCATGGATGCGATAAAAGGCATAAGGTCGGCGGCCGTTTCGGTCATGGTGGGCGCGGGTTTTCTGACTCTGACGGGATGCGGGTATGTGGTTCCCCGCCCTGTCCATCCATCGAGCCAGGCGCAGAGCAGGTCGGTCGCTGACAGCCATTCGGGCCATTCGGCAACGGGACCCTTTGCGGGAACGGATGTCCAGCGCTTCGCAGGATCGAGGGCCCTCTCCGCGTTGCCGGTTGGCTATGACATTGTGGAAATGAGAACGAACTATACGCCGGCGCGCTTTGCAGTCTTGGATTCGTGGTCGGGCATGCTCCGCGGTCATCGTTTTGTGTTGACGATCTATCGGCATAAGACCGATCGCGCCATTGTCGTGGCCAATTCGTATGACGGAAAGGTCAAACGGGTTTTCATGCCGACATATTCTGGACTGTGGATCCGGAACTTCACAGGCAGCATGGTTGTCTGCGAATACTCGCCGGCCGGATGGTTTGCCTTGAATTTGGAGAGTGGGGCGCTTTTGCAAGGGCAGGCGGCGGCCAAACTGTCCGGCTTCTATCCGAAAACGAAAGGGCCAGAGTATATTCTCGGTTTATCCAAGCACTACCCTGGCAGCGTTTGATCCAAGAAAATCCGGGACGGGGGGTCGGCGTTGGAGATGGAAACCGACATTGACCAGGTCGGAAACCTCGCCCCTCAGGGCGAGGATGAGATCAATTTTTCAAACTGGCTCAGATACATCAGTCTCGCCGGTTGGACCGGGCTGCCTTCAGGCAAATTGGCAATCAGTTCGAGCGCATTCCCGTCCGGATCATCAAAATACATCGACACATTCTGCTGGTGGGGCCGCACGATCGGTTCCAGTGGCTCCAATCCGCCATGCGGGTGCAGCGTGACGCCTTTTTCGCGCAGCCATGCGCCGGCCCGTTGGATGTCGTCATAGGCGATTTCAAACGCCAGATGCCTGCCGTTTCCAGGAAAACTTGCCGGCTCACGATCATTTGCGATATCTGTTGCCCACAGGCCCAACCAACTTATTTTCGGCACAATCCACAGAAATACGACATTCTCATACTGTTGGGCGATTTCCAAACCCAGTCCTTGGTAAAACGTTACAGACCGGCTCAAGTCGCGCACTGGAAGATGGGCTTCGTACAATCCTCTTATCATCGGTGGTCCACTCCCTTCGCTTCTGGGTAACCCCTGCAGTTTGTCGCAGGTTTGTTCTGGCCCGCCGGCTTGGATGAAAAGAGATCACCCTTCTCCGTTGCCGTCAACGGCCACTTCCAGCGCGCCCGTTTCCGGGTCGATCACGAGTCCGTGCACGCGCACCCATTCTGGCATCAACGGATGGTTCTTGATCAGGCGGACGCTTTCCTTTACGCTCTCCGGCACGGATTCAATCCGCCGCAGCCAGGCCATAAGGTCGATGCCCGCGGATTACAGCGTAGCGACGACATCGCGGGAGATGCCGCTCTCGGTGATCTTCCGGATCGTCGCGTCGGGGTCAATACTGCTCATGCCGCACCCGTGGTGGCCGATGACGCAGATCTCGTCGGCGTGGAGGTCGTAGACCGCCACAATGATGCTGCGCATGATACTGCCAAATGGGTGCGACACGACCGCCCCCGCGTTCTTGATGAATTTTGGCGTCGCCGTTTTTCAGGTTCATGGCGCGCGGCAGCAGGTCGTTGAGCCGTGTGTCCATGCAGGACAGCACGACCAACTTCTTGTTGGGGAATTTGGATGTTCGGTACGGTTCGTATTCCCGATTGGCCACGAACTCTCGATTGAAGGCCAGAATTTCTTCCAAACGGTTCACAGTCAACGCGCCTTTCGCAAATAGATGGACGCCCATGGCGCTGACGCGCGCCATCGGAAGGATGTAAATTGGCTGTGGCGTCGCCCTGCCCTAGACATTTTCAAGGTAGTCCCAGGATACCAAGCCGGTGTTCGCGGGACAAGCCACCCCTGGACCGGGTGAGTTCTGATTGGACGAAAAACGGTATTTTTCAAGCGAATTTTAACCAACACTCTCTACAGTCAAATCGTACAGTGTCCGGCAGGCTTACCCCGAGAGGAGTCTGTCACGCGATTGCGAGCCATTGTACGGGAGGAGAGGGAATAAGTGAAAAGTGCAATTCACCCTATCAAGCGAATGGGCGCGGTTGCGGCGTTGGCCGCCTTGTTGGCGGTGCCGCTCGGTTCGGCGGGGGCGATGGCGGCGACCAAGCCAGCCGTACACAAACCGCCCGTCACGCCGCCTGCTGTGCTAAAGGCGGTTCACAGTCCGCAGTTTGCCACTTTTTTGCACGTTTCCGCAAAGACGGTTGCGCTCGATTTGAAACACCATCAGACGCTGCTGCAGATGGCGGCGGCGCACAAGATCGTCCGCGCCAGATTGATCGGTGAAATCAGCGCGCTGGTGCGCGATGAGGCGACCGTCGAGGTCAAGGCGCATCATCTCACAGCGGCGAAGGCGACCGTGTTGGAGAAACAGGCAAATGCATCGCTTGCCGCAGCGATCGTCAATAAGGACCTCGCGGTGAAGCACAAGCGTACATTGTCCGGCAAGTTGCTCAAAGAGGTTGCCACCTTGCTGCACACGAAGCCGTCGCTGGTTCTCAAACAGCGCCGCAAGGGAGAATCGCTGGTGAAGATGGCTGCCGCAAAGCACATCACGGAAGCGGTACTGGTGCGCGATCTCGTGAATTACAAGCTGAAGACGGCCAACAAGAAGCACAAGCCGACGGTGGCCGTGCTCGACAAGGAAATGGTCCGTCTCGTCACCAAGAAGTAGATGTCCATGAAGTAGATGTCCATGGCGCTGGCGCGCAGCAGCTAAATACGGTACAGGCGGACAGGACAGAGGCCTTCCCACCCTCTGTCCTGTCCGCCTGTTTTTTCTTGGCCATGCAGGAGTTGCGATGGAGGCCCAAGCTGATTTCAGGCCGCCGCGGCGATCGCCGAGCCGTGTCGCGCTCCTTGGGGCACCTGCTGTGCGGACTTTATCATTGTTCCCCTTGGTGCTTCACGCTTTGCGCGCCGCACCGACGGGGAAAAACGCGCTGAGCCGACGGATGGACCACGCCTTTACCTGGTACAGACTCCCGTAAACGACGGGCAGGATGACGAGCGTGAGCACGGTCCCCATGAGCATGCCGCCGATCAGCACGATGGCCATCGGCATGCGCTGTGATGCGCCCGCGCCGAGCGGCAGCGTCAGGGGGAACATCGCGAGCGTTATGGTGCCGGTCGTCATGAGGATGGGGCGCAACCGCGTGCGGCCCGCCTCCACAAGCGCTTCTGCCATGGGCAGTCCACGGTCGCGGACGGCGCGTTTGGCGTAATCGATGAGCAGGATTGCGTTTTTGGCCACGAGGCCGGTCAGCATAATCATGGCGATGAACGCGTAGAGGCTGAACGGGACGCCGGTGGCAAGCAGTCCCAGCAGCGATCCGGTCATTGCGAGGGGCAGTGTCGCGATCACGGCGAGCGGATCAAGAAAACTCTCGTACAGCGCAGCAAGCAGCATGTAGATGAGCAGGATCGAGAGCTTCAGCGCCCCGGACAGGGGTCCGAAGGCGCGGGCTTTCTGCTTGATCGCGCCATTGAACTGAAAGGAGTACCCGGCGGGCATGGCGAGTTTGCCGATCTGCGCCTTGGCCTCCCGAGCGATGGTGCCAAGGGGCAGACCACCGGTGTTCGCCGTGATCTGGACGGACAGTTCGCGGTTGTACTCCTGTTCCTTCGCGGGGGAACCTGTCAGCGTCATGCCGGCCACTTGGGAGAGCGTGACGGGAACGCCGCCGGACATCGCCACGGGAAGCGACAACAACCGCCCGGAGGACAGGCCGTTGCCGCCGATGGAGGCTGACGCGCCGGGCGTTGCGCCAGTTGCGAGCTGCAGCACGATCGGTTCGGACACGGCGTTCGGATTCGGACGGTATTGCGACACGGTCATGCCCTGCAGCGCGCCGCGGATCGCCTGGCCCACCGTGTGGCCCGTCAGGCCGTAGGCGCTGACCGCCTGCGGGTTGACCTGCAGCGACAGGGCCGGCTGTGTGCTCTGCGCAGTGCTGGCCAGATTCTGCAGGCCGTGCACCTGCGCGAGCCTGCTCATAATCTGGGCCGACAGGGTCTGCAGCATGCTCATGGACGGCCCGCGCAGGACGACGGAGAGCGAACCGCCGCCGGCGCCGCCGCCGTTCACCAGTGCGTTGGGCAGATTGGTCTGGATCTTCAGCCCGGGAATCTGCAGGGCGATCGCCTGCACCTGCGGCTCAACGGTGAACACGTTCGCGCCAGGGGTCAGATCGACGGTCAGACGGCCGATATTTTGAGCGGTCAGGGAGCCGTTGCCAAAACCGGTGGTCGAGAAGACGTCGCTGACGCCGGGCAGGTGCTGGAGGCGCGTGGAGAACTGGTTGACCGTCAGGTTGGTCGTCGCGATGCTCGTGCCCGTCGGAAGTTGCGCATTCACAAACAGCACGGACGAATTCTGCTTCGGCGTGTACGTGGTCGGCACCCATCCCTGGCGCAGCGCCGTGAGGTCAAACGCGAGTATGGCGGCGACCGCGGCAAATACGAGCGGAGCGCGCCGCAGGGAAAAACGCAGAACGCGCTCGTACGCATTGCGCAGGCGGTCGAACCGGTCATCCCACCAGACGGCGAAGCGCGAACGGTGGTCCGGATGTCTGCCGTGCCAGACGAAATGGGCGGCCAACAGCGGCGTGAGCGTAAAGGAGACGAACAGCGAGAAGAGCGACGCAAAGACGATGGTCAGGCCGAACTCGCGGAACAGTTGACCGATATTGCCCTGCATGAACGCGACGGGCGCGTACACCACGACATCGGTGAGCGTGATGGCGACGGCCGCGCCCGCGATTTCCATCCTGCCGGCGAAGGCGGCGTCGGCAGGCGCGAGTCCGCCCGTCCGCCGGCGGTCGATATTTTCCAGCACGACGATCGCGTCGTCGACCAGGATTCCGATCAGCAGGCTCAGGGCCATCAGGCTGATCATGTCGATCGAGAAACCGGCCGCGTACATCGCGAGAAAGGTGGCGCACAGCGTCGAAGGAATGGTGAGCAACACGACGAGCGTCATGCGCAACCGGTGCAGCCAGACGAGAATCATGACGCCGGCCGCGAGGATGGCGAGAAACAGGTCGGCCTGCGTGGCGGTCATCGCCTGGCGCGTGTACGTCGTGATGTCGCCCGTGATGAGCAGGTGGACGCCTTTGGGCAGGTCGGACTGCAGGCCGGCAATCGCCGTGCGGACGCTCTG
>JAJZZT010000475.1:11358-14434 GCA_021797415.1 Bacillota bacterium | reverse complement strand
ACATTTTTTTGCCCGCCTACAGATGATCAACCGCCACCTGCGCGCCGGCGCCCATTGGCACGCCGGACGGGAAATCACGCGCGTCCAGTGGCTGATCCTGCGCCATGTCCGGCGTCATGCGGGCTGCACCGTGGGACAGTTGGCCGAGCGAATCGACGTGCGGTCGAGCACCATGTCGCAGATGCTCGACCGGTTGGAACGCGAACAACTGATCGTGCGCCGGGCGGACGAGGGTGATTCACGCGTGCGCAACGTCCACCTCACGCCTGCGGGCGAGCAATGTATCAATGCGGTGGAAGCCGAGTGGCTCGACCGGTTGCATCGGCCATTTTCCACATTGACCCCCGCGGAGCAGCAAACGCTGACCGCTTTGCTTGACAGACTGGCCGCAGGCATCGAGACTGCGGAGCGCCACGGCGCGGCGAATGAAGAAATGCCGGCCATCCCGCCGGAGAAAGCGGGCGAAGGATCGCATGAATGACGCACCTCTGTACACGGTCCGCGGTTTCCTGTCACTCCATCCCGCGACGCGGCGCCTGATTCTGACACGTCTGCTGCGCAGCATCGCCCAGGGAGCGCTGGCCGTCGACTTCACGCTCTATCTGCGGGCTAAGGCTTGGAGCGCTCCCGAGATCGGACTCCTGCTGATGGCGGGCGGCCTCACGGGAGCCGCGCTGAGTCTTGGCATCGGCGTCACAAGCGACCGGATGGGGCGCAAGGGTTTTCTGCTCATCTATGAAGCGGGACTTGTCGTCGGAACCGCATTGCTGCTGCTATTCCCCTTCGCCTGGACCATCGTGCTGACCGCCGCGCTGTTCGGATTCGGACGCGGCGCAAACGGCGCATCCGGTCCCTTCGCTCCCGCCGAGCAGGCGTGGCTTGCGCAGCACGTCCCAGGCGCCAGGCGCGGCGCCGTGTTCAGCTTCAACGCCGCACTCCAGTTCTGGGGAATGGGCATCGGATCAGGGCTGGCCGCCGTCCTGCCGCACCTGTTGCCCGGCGTGACGGGAGCCGCGGCCTACGTACCGCTTTTTATACTCAATCTGGTTATCGCAGTGATCAACTTTTTTCAGATTTTAAGCATCGAAGAACAGCGGGAAGCGCCGCCGCCGGACGAAACGGCGCCAGAGGCCGAACGGGAACGGGGCATATCCAGGCGCGAGAACCGCGCCCTCACGCTGCTCACGATCGTCAACATGACCAATTCACTCGGAGTGGGGCTGGTGGCGCCGCTGCTTCCCTACTGGTTCAACATCCGTTTCGGCGTCGGACCGGAGGTGATCGGCCCCGTGTACGGCCTGACCTTTCTGCTGACCGGTCTGTCTTCGCTGTATGTGGGCAAGTTGACGGAAACCGTCGGCCTGACCCGGTCGATCGTGCTGCCGCGGCTGCTTGGCGTTCTCATGATGCTGGCCATGCCGTTCATGCCCACGTTTTCCCTCGCGGCCATCCTGTACGTCGCCCGTTCCGTCGTCAACCGCAGTTCCGTCGGCGCGCGACAGGCATTCAGCGTGGGGCTGGTGCGCGACAGACGCAGGGGTTTCGCCAGCAGCCTGAACGCCGTTTCGTGGAATGTACCCGCCGCCCTGGGGCCCGCGATCGGCGGCTGGCTGATCGGACTGGGATCGTTGTACTGGCCGTTTCTGCTCGCGTCAGGCCTGCAACTGGCGTACGTCATCCTCTTTGGCAGCCTGCTCGGCCGCTACGATACGACCGCGCAGGGGAGACAGGCGGCGCCGTGACAAAAAGAGTGCATCCGATGGCAGAAGTGAAGAACCGGGTGGAAAGAGCTATCACGGTCGGAACCCCTTCCTACTTATTTACATTTATCAGATTTGTGCGATCAGGCCGGCGAGCCGTTGTTCTTCGGCGCATTCCATTTACTCTTGATTCGGAGGGAATTTATATCCGCCGTATTCGATTCACACGTGAAGATATAGAGAAGGTTGCGATTCTCTACAAAAAAGAAGATACGCCTCCTGTTCTCCTCATCCGGACAAGAGTTAAAGTGCTTCGCTTCAGAATCAAGAAAAGTTCCATTCCCGTATTGACTGGTTGGTGCAATGAGGTCGGGGTCCCCTTGGAGATTGCCGATAAGCTCACTTCCTGACCGGCGATAACAGCCGGTTGTTCCGACAGAGAGGGTGAACCCATATGGGAATGATGTGGGGCGGCGGCACTGGCTCCGGCAATCACGCCGGACTCGGCGTCCACCGCTTGAATATGCAGGAACTGGCGCGCAAGGAACACTGGGATTGGCCTGTCGTAAAAAGAGCGCTGATGGCGTTTGCGCCGTACTGGATGAGGGCGATTGTAATCACCCTCATCCTGGTCGCCACCTCGATCGGGGCCGTCCTGCCCGCATGGCTGACCAGACAGATCATCGACGTCGGAATCGGCCGGCACGATGTGCCGGCGATATTCTGGCTGACCGGCACACTGATCGCGGTCGCGCTTGCCAGCGGTCTGCTCGGCGTATGGCAGACCTGGCTCGGCAACCTGATGGCGCAGGATGTCATGGCGGACTACCGGCTGGCGCTGTTCCGGCACATCCAGCGCCAGTCCGTGAATTTCTTCGCCCGCAGCCAGTCGGGGGAACTCGTGTCGCGCGTGATGAACGATGTTGCCGCGATCCAGAACGCAGTGACAAACACACTCGTCGGGATGGTCAGCAACACGCTGCTGATCGCGGCCACGCTCGTACTGATGTTCAGCATGAACTGGAAAATGGCGCTACTGTCGCTCGTCATCGTCCCGACGTTTGTCATTCCCACACAGCGCGTCGGCCGCATCCGCCAGCGCCTGCAAGGGCAGATACAGGATAACCTGGCGCAACTGACGATCAGGCTGACGGAACAGTTCGGCGTGAGCGGCGCGCTGCTCACGCGCATTTTTCACCGGGAGGATTGGCAGGAACGCCGCTTTTCCACAACCAACAGACAGTTGCGCGATCTCCAGGTGCGCCAGAGCGTGGTGGGCCGCTGGCTGTTCATGTGGCTCGGCCTGTTCTCGTCGGTCGGTCCGGCGGCTCTGTGGGGCTATGGCGCCTGGCTGGTGATCCACCATCACATGGGCA
>JAJZZT010000475.1:0-11348 GCA_021797415.1 Bacillota bacterium | reverse complement strand
GTCGCGTTCACCGCCCTGCTCGGACGACTGTACGGGCCGCTCAGTTCGCTTGCGCAGGTCCACGTTGGCATCCTGTCGTCCATCGCCCTGTTTCGCCGCATCTTCGCGCTGCTTGACACCGCTCCCGACATTGTGGACGGTTCCACATCCCTCTCCTGCGCCGAGGTGCGCGGGAATATCCGCTTTGAAGCGGTGAGCTTCGCCTATGCCGCCGAAAGGCAGACGGAATCCGGCGATCCGCTTTATGTCCTGCGCGATATCGATCTCGATATCGCGGCCGGCCGGCTCGTCGCACTGGTGGGTCCAAGCGGCGCCGGAAAGACGAGCCTGCTGCATCTCATTCCCCGCTTCGCCGATCCAAAACGGGGCCGCATCCTGTTTGACGGACATGACTGCCGCGATCTCACGCTCGGTTCGCTGCGCACCCAGGTCGGGCTTGTCCCGCAGGATCCATTTTTCTTTCACGACACGATCCGCAACAATCTCCTGTACGCCCGGCCGGACGCTTCTGACGACATGATGCGCGAAGCGTGCGCAGCCGCGCAAATCGAAGACCTGCTTGCAGGTCTGCCGGACGGTCTCGACACGCTGGTGGGCGAACGCGGCTACCGATTGTCCGGCGGCGAGCGCCAAAGGCTTGCGATCGCCCGCGTCATCCTTCAGGCGCCGCGCGTCGTTCTGCTTGACGAGGCCACCAGTGCGCTTGACACGCTGGTCGAACGCCGCATCCAGTTGGCGCTGACCGCGCTTCTGACAGGCAGGACGGCCGTCGTGATCGCCCATCGTCTGTCGACCGTGCTGTCGGCCGACCGGATCGTCGTGCTGGAACAGGGCCGGATCGTCGCGACCGGCAGGCACTGCGAGCTGCTTGAATCGTGCGCCCTGTACCGCGAGCTCTACGAGGCGCAGTTTCTGTCCCTGGAAGCGCGCGACAGTGTTGATCTGACAAAAAAAGACGCCGGCCTGCCCATCGTCTGACGAAAACCGCAAACGACATATTGCCCAAAATTTCGACAGACAAATCAGATCAATCTATTGACTTGGTGAGTCTTTACATGGTTATAATAGGTTGATAAAACTAAATTACAGGGCAAACTTGCCGAAAGGCAAGGACGCAAAGCCGCGGGTCTAAAGCATGTCCGCGCGAACCGCAGGGTTTGCGCGGACATGCCATGACAGCCGGGTTGCCGGATCCCTGACCGGCAGAAGGGAGTCCTCGCCATGAAACGCCTCACGGCAATAACGGTTGCCTCGCTTCTCCTCACAGCGCTTGCCGCAGCGCCCGCATTTGCCAGCACGGTTCGCGCGAACGGCGCAACGAGCGGTCGCCCCATCGCCGCATACTCCAATACGGGCAGTATCCAGGGCCAGACGCACCGTTCCGGTTCAGGAGCCTACCACAAGGCAACGTCCGATGGATACCGCTGGTTTTGGTGAAATCAGATCCGTATAGATTTGTATAGAACGGGTGAACCGCGTGCATTCGTCGAACCTCCCTGTCCAGGATCAGACTGACTCCGGGATCAAGCTCATGGAAGAAGAGCGGCGCAGGGTGGCCCGCGAACTCCACGACGGTCCCGCCCAGGCGCTCACCAATATCAGCATGCGTCTGGATGCCGTGCAAAGGCTGTTTCGCACCAACCCGGAAATGGCGCAGAACGAACTGGCCCGCATCAATTCGCGCGTGGTCGGCGTGGTCAACGATGTGCGCCGCCTGATTCACGATCTTCGTCCGCTCGCCATCGACGAGGTCGGGCTGGTATCGGCGACGCGCGAACTGTGTGACCGGTGCGCGCGTGAATGGGGCCTGACAATCGCGTTTACCGCGGAGAATGAGACGCTGTCTCTCTCCCCGGCCAAACAGGTCGCCCTGTACAGGCTGGTGCAGGAAACCCTGAACAATGTACACAAACACGCGGAAGCATCACGCGTATCGATCCGTATCCGCCGGGAATCCCGGCGGATACTGCTGCACGTCGCGGACGACGGGAAAGGATTCGATCCTGCGGCGATTCCCGCCGGTCACTACGGATTGCTCGGCATGCGGGAACGCGCACAGTATATGGGCGGGGATCTGACCATCTCCTCGAGCCCCGGAGCGGGCAGCGAGTTTGTGATCGCGATTGCCGCGAGCGGCCCGGAGCCGGTCCATGACTGAGATGATTGACCCCCTTGAACAGGGAAGGCAGTTGGGCCGGCGCGGTTTTCATTTTGCGGCGCTTGAACTCTGGGAACAGTTGGCGGCAAAGCCGTCCATGACGCCTGATGAAATCGCCGCGCTGCACGACGAGTGGGGCAAGACCTGTTTTCAACTCGGTGAACGCCGACAGGCTCTGCACCATTTCACGCTGGCCGCAGAACTGGCGCAAGACGATGCGCTCCCCGTCATCGCCGGCATGCATTCGGCGATGGCTCTTTCCGCGCTGTCGGAGTTCGATCTGGCGCAGCGTTCATTCGCGCGGCTCGTCGATCGCGCCGGCGAACTCCCGCCGCTGTTCCGCGCCCAGTTGCACGGCAATCTGGCCGTGGTTCAGGCGCACAACCGCTTCCATCATGAGGCGATGGCCAACACACTGCGCAGCCAGCATTTTTTCCAGGAGGCGGGCGTTCCCACCTACGAGTCTGACCTGCTCACGAATCTCGGACTCCATTACGAACAGCTCGGACAGTTGGATAAAGCTTTGTGTTGTTTGAAGTCGGCCGCCCGGAAGGAACAGGATTCCCACCTTCCGTCAACCGCCGAACTGAGTCGCCTGTACCTGGTCAAAGGCGATCGCCGGCAGAGTATCCGCTGGGCCGAGAAGGCGCTGGACCTGGTCTGGTCCTCCTTCCTTAATTATGAGAAGGAGGAACTGGCCCGTCTGTGCACGACACTCTCCAACCTCGCGTTCTCACTTGGAGAACGCGCATTGGCCCTGCGGCTGATCGAGAAGGCCCAGTTGTTGTTCGGCCAGATCGGGATGTGGCGAGAGTGGCAACAGACCCAAGACATCATGGATGCCTGGAGTGCGGTCCGCACCCGCCTCGCGACGGTAGATACAGGCACAGTGGACAAGTTGACGCGCTTTTTGCTTCTGCTTGACGCGCAGAATGCACAGGAACTCATCCATCCCCATTTTTCCGCACTGCTCGACGCCCGCGTTCACTATGCTGCGGCACTTTCCGCGGCGCTTGACTTCGATCGGGAACAGTACGAAAATCTCGTGTACGCGTGCCGTTTCTGCGACTACGGCCTGACGGCCGTGGAACCCGACGTCATTTTGAACCCCGCGCGGTCTCCGTCGGCATGGCAACGATTTGCACAACATCCTTCGCTCAGCGTATTCATGCTGGAGAGCCATGCCGTGCTGCCGCAGATCCATACGATTATCCTGGATCACCATGAACATTACGACGGCTCAGGGTTCCCAGCCGGGAAGCGCGCACAGGACATTGACACAACCGCGCTCGTCCTGGCTGTCTCCGACCTGTACACCACAAAAGTGGTCATGGAATCCCTGCCACACTCCCAAGCGATCGCAACACTGCAAGCAGAAGCGGGCCGATGGCTTGATCCGGATCTCGTCGACAAGTTTATCCGGCTGTTCGCGTCCGCCGTCTCCTGAGCGGACAAATCCCCCTGCAAAAAGGGAATCGGGATGATATTCGCCTTTGCGTCACAGGATGCGCCGCATGACCGCTCCCAGAATATCGTTTGACCATCCTTCTACGGCGCCATCCGTCAGATCCGCCCTCTGCACATCCGCTTCGGGAGTCAACCCTACTTGCTCCAGACCGCCGCCCTCCCGACGCTCCCGGACAACTTCCAGCAATCGGCGAATATCCGCATAACTCACCGGTTTGGCCAGAAACCAATGCGCACCTGCCCGCGCGGCCTCCCGTTTGCGCTCCTCATCGGCATCCACGGAACACATGACGACAAAAACGTCCGGCATCTTCCCGACGACTCGCCGACACAGGTCAAATCCGCTGTCCGTACCCAGTTCGATATCGATCGACACGATGTCCGGCCGCCTTGCGGCCATCGCCTCCCAGGCAATCTCTGAATCGTCGGCCATCCCCACAACAGCAATTTCCGGGTGAATTTCATATTGCAGACGGAGTGTTTCCAAGGTCTCCTGCGCATCGTCCACCAGGTACACGCTGTACGTCATGCACGTATTCCCCCCATCTCACACCCTGCTCAGTATTCGTGTTGCGGCTTCTCTTGCCGGCCAGATCGATCAGTGTATTGCCGTGGCGCACTCCGATATGGACAATTCCGTCCGCGCGTTTCACGCGTACGCTGCTCTCCACACCGGCCGGTGATCCGAGTTCGCCGATGCGGACCGCCCGATCCGCAAGAAGGAATCCCCCGCGCACGACACCATCCGCCACGATATCCCGGCCGCTCTCCAGATGACTGGAGAAAACGCCGACGCCATGCACCACGATATCGCCGGTCGCATCCACCTGGCTTGAACTGACACTGTGCACGCTCACCGCCGACAACGGCTCGGTCAGCAAAAGCCGGAGATGTTCTTTGACTGTTTGCAATAATTCAGCCAATTTTTCGATATCCTCCCACACAAGCGACTGTCGCACATCGCGGCGCCACTTCTGGCGGATCTGCTCCGTCAATTCGGCGATTTGCGCATCATACCGGAGGTAGTAGGAATCTTCCCATGACGCGCAGGCGACAAAAAGATCGTCCAGGTGACTGTGGCGCCTGACAAGCAGCATGTCTGCCAGCAGATGGAGTTTATCCTGTATGTCCGCGCGCAGCATCGCCTGCTTGATGAGCAATCCATAGTCCTCTTGAAAACGCATCCAATCATCGTTCAACTGGACGACCTGTCCATACATCCGCTGATGCACGGATTGCGCCAGCCCGCCGTGAATATTTGCGCGCAACACCGCGCCGGTGACGGAAACTCCGCGTCCCGCCTCCACAGTCGCCTCCAGCGCGTCCCCATGGATGTTCACATTGCCGGAAGCCTTGATGGACGCTCCCTCCTGAAGCGATCCGCGCACCAGGACATCCCCGTCGAATATCACCTGTCCCTCGCGCTCCGTCAGATCGCCCTCCAGCACCAATTCCGGAATCACGTCAATCCGCGCGCGCGTGAACAGCACCCTCCCCGCCCGGGCGGCCACCACCGTGTCACCCGTTTGCCGCACGCCGCGACCCAAGGACTGGCGGCCTCCATCCTCGAACGTCAACAATTCCAGCCCCGTCACATCCCTTCCCGGAACCGGCGAAACGGCGCCTTCCAGTTGGGCGACAAGGGCTCCCTGCGCCACCCACGGGGCTTCACTCTCTTCTGACACCCAGTTTTCCGGCAATCCGCACGGCAAGAATCGCTCCGCGTGTCCCGCCTTGGGAATACGCCCACGCAAAACGCTCCGGGACGTGTCGCATGTGGCGGCGCACAGGGACGCCACAGCCTGTTCGTCCAGCTCCCCCTGAAAACCGCGCTCCGTCAAGAGTTTGTGAATCGTCGCCGCAGATCCCTCCTCAGCCGGCCACTCCTCATCGACGATCCGCAACTCGACTTCATGCGCCGGCCCCGCCTCCTCCAGCCTCCGACGCACGCCCACACGCACCGTCGCATGAACAGACACCTGCAACCGATCGGCGGAAACGTCGACAGCAAACGCGCGAACAGGCGGAATGTGAGCGAACGACAACTCGATCTGCTGCTCTCGCGTCACAGCCACCCGACCCACGACACGACGGCCACTTATAAAAACCGTCAGCCGCTCGTCATCCGGAATGACGCACACCGCGGGCATCCCGCCGCCGCGGGGGTTGTCCACCACGATAAATGTTCGCCCGACGCGCAACGTCCCATTCACGCTGGCAGTGGATGAAAGCGGTTCGTTCGTCATGGTGTCGTTAGCTGCCGAACCTGTTTCGCCGTGACCGGACACGGACCCTCCTTCACTCGCAAGCCATCGTTTCAAAGTGCCGATCAGTCTGTTCATGCGTCTCATCGCCCCATCTTCTCAGAGCTCGTGCGCAACCTCGGAGACCTGTGATCAAACCTACTGCTCATCAACAATGAACGGGGCCGCATCGGTCATCAGAAAAAAAATACAACCACTTAATAGAGGTTGTCATGTGCGGGCGCATCCCGCGCGGCAACCCGGCGATCATAGATGACTCGGCAGCGCACCGTTCTCTCATCCGTAGACCCGTAGTTTTGCGTCCTCGCCTTTCGGCGAGTTTGCCCATGTATTTGTCAACTGCTCAGCCCTAAAGGGCGAAGCTTGCACAGCGGACTATATCCCATGTCCCCTTGTGCCCTAAGTTTAGCACAAAACATGAGGGCAAAGGCAACCCGCTTGACCCCCTCCTGGCGCTTCGCGACCTGAACACCGGGATTTCCGCCGCGCAGGATAACTGTCCGTATTCATGATATGATAAAGACAGGACACCGGTATACACAGACGATAATAGAACCTGTTCAAAAAGGGGACAGGTAAGATTCGCGCAGCGCAATGTTTCCACGTTTAGTGTCCGAGGCTCTAATCGGACACTAAACGTACTGTATGTAACGCGCCTGCCGGAATTGGGTTTATCCCATGTCCCCGAGCGTACGTTTTCGGGTGCGTGAGGGAGCGTTTCTGGCGATGACGCAGCCATGCGCCAAAGAGTTCTGGCCCCTTTTTGAACAACCTCTAATAGGATTTTTGCGAAATGGAATGCGGGGTGGTCACGATCCTTACTCGGCGGGAAAATCTGATCGCTCTTCTGGCCGCAGCGCCGGATCCTGTCACGGGGCTGGAACTCGCGCGGCAATTTCACGTGACCCGGCAGGTGATTGTGCAGGATATCGCCGTGCTGCGTGCGGAGGGACACCCGATCATCGCGACGCCGCAGGGCTACTTTCTGGCCCGGCCGGCATCCGCCAAAAGACCTGAGCGGCACGTCCAGGTCATCACGATCAGCCATCAGCCCGACGAAGCGGAGAAGGAACTGCTGATCCTCGTCGACGCCGGCGTGGAGGTGATCGACGTTTCGGTGGACCACCCAATATATGGAGAATTCTCCGCCAGTCTCATGCTGAGTTGCCGCAAGGATGTCCTGTCTTTCACCGAGCGCGTCCGCCGCTACGACGCGCCGCTGTTGCTCAGTCTGGCGGGAGGCACGCACAGGCACACGCTCGCCGCCAAAAACAGGGCCGTTCTTGAGGAAGCCGTGCAGTCCCTTTCCACTCACTTCGCGGTGACCCTGCACGACGATGACTGAGCGCGCGGGCGCCGCGCGCTCACGCCCATTCGGCCCCCCAGCGCTTCATCTCCTTCAGGACGATATGGAAAGCGTCTCCTTTTTCCGTCAATGAATATTCGACCGTGACGGGCACCGTGGGAAATACCCTGCGTTCCACCACACCGTTCGCTTCGAGATGGCGCAGCGTGTCGGTCAGCGATTTCGGACTGATCCCGCGCAATTCCCGCTGCAATTCGCTGAATCGCCGTTTGCCCTTGTACAATTCGCGCAACACAAGAAACGACCACTTGTTGCCGAGCACCCCGAGCGCCTTCTCAATCGAGCATTCGGGCTGCATGATGACATCCTCCATCGCAAATTGGCGGCGTGGACTTTGGCCTTAAGGCCGAAGAGGAAGCCGCCTGCCCCCTTTCTCATGCGCTTGCACGCCGCAACTCCGCGGCGAACACTCCGCTTTCTCCAGTGTATCGGTAGCAGACCGCAACGCGCAACCGAAAGTGAGAATACGCGTTGTTTCCATATTTTCCTATCTTGAAAATATCATCTGCCAATCGTCGTCATTCCCCCGGGGACATGGGATCCACCCATCTTCGGCAGGCGGCGGGGGGCGATCCGACGTTTGACTGACGCCTCAAACGCCCGATCCAAATGAGCCCGCCTGCCCCTTAAGGACTGGATCCCATGTCCCCAGGCTCCTGCTCGGACACCGCTGTCGCTAAACTCGCGACGAGCAAAGGGAATGACGACGCCTCAGCGAACCCTGTCCATGGCGCAAAACTCGCCGGGCATAGGGCATGGCACCGGCCCGGCAGACCATCATTCCTCCACTGGCTTGGCGCGCGACGGCGAGACACGGTCGAGTGTCACGTGTACCAGACTTCCAGCCGCTTCAGAAACCCCCCGATGCGGGCAAGCTGGGCTCTGGCAAAATCCAGATCGCCATCGTTCCCATGACCGCCCAGCGCCATGGCCAGGTTTGTCGTTGTCGCCATGACAACCCTCGCCGTGAGGGCGAAGCGAAAAGACTCCAGATCACCTGTTTCGGCCGCCCGGTTGAAAGCGTGTTTGACAACCGGATGTCCGAGACCTTTGAATAGCGCCGTATTGCCGACAAGAGAAGCCATGTCCCACATTGGCGGCATCAAAGACACATCTTCGAAGTCGCTCCATCTCCATCCCGCGGTGCTATGGATGAGGTTCCCCAGGTGGGCATCGCCATGCGCCGGAAACACCGCATCGAGCATGCGCATCCTTTCTTGCACCACACTAAAGGTTTCCAATAGTTTGGAAATGCGGGGATCTTCATGCAACTTCAACCGCAAACTGTCGGCGGCTTCTTCGACATTGTCCCACACCCCCAGACGCGGCAACGATTCAGGGAACTCAGCAAGCGCGCGCGTCAAGTCGATCACCATGTCGACGGCCTGTTCCGGCTTAAGGATGGCGGGAGCGGCTGGCTCCGCGTATTCCCACAGTGTCATCCACGCGTCGGCCACCCGATGCGGGCCGCAGGGAACGGACAAGTGGCCCCGCACGACCGGAATGCCACGACATGCGAGAAATGCTGTCACCCGCAATTCCCGCGCCAAAACATCTCGCCACGACGACGCGCTGTGGCCTGGCCAATCCTTGGCCATCCTTGCCACAACCGGATGCGGGGCAAGATGAACGATCAGGTTCGCCGAATCGCTCAGGACGACAGGAGAAATATCGCATAATCCAAGCGTATTGACGAACGAAAGCAATTCAACCGTGCGTACATCCCGATCCGTCATGCAATCCACCGCTCCCCAGCACAGGGAATGTGATGCGTTCCATCTCCTGAAGGGGACAGGACACGCCATAAACAGTATACTTTAGGTCACTAGACGCCAGCATGGAATGAGGAGATCCCATACAAACGAATGCATTTCTGGACTGTGTGGTAAAAACGCTTTCAACCAGTATCCCAGGGGTAAAAGCCATTGTTCTCCGCGGTTCTCGGCAGATTGACAATCAAATTGATTTCTGGTCGGACACTGACCTGTTGGTCATCCTACAACCAGAGATGGATGTGGACGAAAATCAGTTTGTCCAAGCGCACGAACGGATGGGATTTGTCGTGGGCAGCGAGATGCACCGCGGGAAAGAATCACTTCTCTACAGGACCGCCATTTCGTTTGAAACATCCATTCAACTGCTGGATGCGTCCGTCTGCTCCTATAATAAATGGGTGTCGGCAGAAGCCGGCAAGGATCAGTTGTCTACAGTCATTTACGGACAAATCGCGAGCGGCGAACAAATCAAGGCGCCTGTGGCGGGTTATTCGTTTGACATATCTGAAAGCGAGATCAATCGCATCTGGTTCAAGTACATGACGGCGATCAAGAAATTCGCCCGGAGAGACAATCTGATCGGCATGCATCTGCTGCTCGATTTGGTGAGGGATTATCTGGTTGTCGAGATGGTTGAAAGGGACATGCGTGAAAACACCCATATTCATCGCTTCGGATATGCAGAACAGCTTCCCGCCTCCATAAAATTGTCCAGCATCAACGAGGCGGATACCGGACGGATATTGGATTATATCGCAGAATTGGCCCGTGAAACCGATAAAAAGCTGGCGGCGAATGTGAAGGGCTACAGAAGCCGTTATCCATGGCTGTCTGCATATATCGAGGCATACAGGGAACATGTGGCGCTATAAGAGGTTGTTCAAAAAGTGGGCAGAACTCTTTGGCGCATTGCCGCGTCATCGCCAGAAACGCTCCCTCACGTACCCCAAAACGTACGCTCGGTCCGCATTTCTGGCTGCTTCCAACGGGACATGGGATAAAATCCACTGCACACTCGGTTTATCCCATGTCCCGTTGCCCTGCGCGAATCAACCCTGCCCACTTTTTGAACAGGCACCATAAGAACGTGCGGACTGTGTTTGCGGCCCGCTTCGTGATTTCCGACACACGCCAACCGCTCGGCCTGCTGTACACTGCACGCGAAAGCGGCCATCAGGCAATGCATGGAGGTGTGACAGCATGCGCGTGCCCAACTTCAAGACAGAGGAAGGCGCCATTCTTTACAGCAATACGGTCGGAAAGCTGATCGCGCCGCGCGTCGCGGATCGGTTAAGGGAGGCCGTTGAGAAGGAGACGGCAAGCAGGCCCGTGGCGGATGTGCTGGATCTCGGTTGCGGTCCGGGAACGGTTTCACTGCGCCTGGCGACCGACCATCCCGAGTGGAACATCATCGGTGTGGATTCCTCGCACAGCATGATCGGCCAGTGTACAGTCCGCGCACAGGAATTGGGCCTGCGCAACGCCCGTTTTATGCACATGGACGCGGCGCAGCGGCTGAACGAACCATTTGACCTCGCCGTCTGCAACCTCGCATTCCCTTTTTTCAACAAACCGAGGGAAAGCATGCTGGCGCTGCACGACGCGCTCCGCCCGGACGGCGTCACCCTGCTGACTGTACCGGGGAGGACGACCTGGTCCGAATTTTTCTCCGTCGCAGAAGATGTCATGGGCAATATGGTCTCCATGGCCAGACCCTTTCTGATGAAATTCACACAGGCCGAGGCATTGTCCGATGCCCTGCGGGACGCAGGCTTTGCGGACATCACCGAGACCAGCTGGGAAATCCCCTTCACATTTTCTGCCGGCGTGGACGTGCTCGCTTTCTTTGGCGAGCTTTTTCACCTGCTGGAGTACTCGCCGCCAGCCATGCGCGCGGAACTGGCCGCAACGATCGACAGCCGCTTCCCGGACGGTTTCACGATGCACTACGAAGCCCGCATGGTGCGCGCGCGGCGTCCCCGGACGCTCGCGAATCCTGATGCGAATCCCGATGCAAGCTGCGATGAGAATCCCGATGAGAAAACGGGCGTAAAATCTGATTCGAAATCAGATTGAGATTGGATCGTTCGGCGCACCTCGTCCAGTCCGGATGGACTATTCATCTGGTCTGTCTGTACACCGCGTAAAATGGTCGCAGCAGACGGGAAAGCTCCGTCTGCGCGGCTCTCCCGCTCTCCCTCGCCGCGATGGATAATCAGGACAACAGGAACCAAGCGATACCGCACTCAGTCAGCGGACCGCGCGGAACCGTCTTGGAGGGAGGAACCGCCGATGGTCGACACAGCCAACGCATGGCC
>JAJZZT010000391.1 GCA_021797415.1 Bacillota bacterium | reverse complement strand
CAGCCTCGATCTGACTGATCATGCTGGGAGTGACAATGCCTCTGGCCAGGTCGGTCTGCGTGAGGCCCGCTTTGGTGCGAAGCTCGCGAATGCGTTGTCCTATTAAGGAAGCCATCGGAATATCCCTCGCGCGATTAATTATTATTGACCTGAATCGATCATACTCCAAGCAAATGCTGTTCGCAACTCCACAAGGGAGCCTGTAATGAAGCAATTTGAGGTTTGCAAGATGAAAATGCCCCCTGGTATCGTGAGAGTTGTCCAAACAACCACGAAATCGCAGGAGGGTGAAGCGGATTGGGGTGAGAGCGTCTGTCACTTTCCCTGGCACTCTGCAATGTAGCGGCGAATCACCTCGACGGATACGTTCCCGGCCGTTCCGACATAGTACGCTTGCGTCCACAACTGTTCCCGTCCGCACACCCGCTTGAGGTGCGGAAATTTCTCCCGCAGATGGCGAGAGGAGTACCCCTTGAGCAGATTCGCAATCAGGGCAGGACTGAAGCGGGGCGGCGCCGAGACGAATACATGGATGTGATCGATGTCAGTTTCCATCTGGAGTAGCGTCAGTCCGTGGCGATCGCAGCACTCCTCTATCAGGCGCTTTGCCTCCGCTTGAACCTCGTCCGCCAAAATCTTGCGGCGATACTTCGGAATCCACACCAAATGATAAGCGATATTATAGTGTGTCCAGCGTGTTTTTCCGACTTGTAGGCTATCCATATGGTATACTCTATCATATGGATACCATCCGAAGCTATCCACTGAACCGTCTGCCGCAGAAAATGCGAAACATCCTGAGAGAAGGCCAGCGGGAGGCCGCGAAAGTGTGGAATCTCTGCAAGGGCCTTCATCATGCTGCACGCTCTTCCCAGACGCGTTGGCCGAACCGGGATGCCCTTCAGAAAGCGACGAAGGGCCAGTTTGCGTTGCATTCTCAATCAGTGCAGATGGTCGTGCATGCGTTTTTGGGGGCGGTGGATTCCACCAAAGAGCGCAAGCCGGCGAACCCGAAGATTCGCTATCCGTACAAGGAGAAGCGCTTCTATCCGCTGCTATGGCCCGCACGGGCGATGGCAGTCTCCGAAAAACGGATCATCCTGCCCATGGGCCGGGGCCGCAAGTCGGTAGTTCTGTCCCGCCCAGAGGGATTCCCGGACGATGGCGGCGCGGCCAAGATCGTGTGGAACGGTGTCGGATATGAGTTGCATGTCGCCGTCCACACGCCGGAGGCGTCCGCGTGCCAAGAGGGGCACAGGGCTACAGCCGATCTGGGGCAGATTCACCAGGCGGCGGTGACGACAGATGACGGGCGCGCGCTGATCGTCTCAGGACGCGCCATCCGGTCGGAGAAACGCCGTCACAATAAGACGATGGGCAAATTGCAAAAGCTAAAAGTCCGCTGCAAGAAAGGCTCAAAGCGATATCGCCGACTGACTGCCGCGGGGCGCAAGGATACTCTGCGGATACAGCGGCGCGTGCGTGACCTGCGCCACAAAGGGACGCGCCAGGTCATTGATTTTTGTCGGGCGCACGAGGTCTCCACCCTCTATGTGGGCAACCCGGACGGCGTGCGCGCACAGCGGCGGGGGCGCAAGCAGAAGCAACGGATGTTGCGGTGGGAATACGGTAAGGACATCGACTACCTGAGTCACAAGAGTCGGTTGGCGGGCATGACGTGCTTCACCGGAACGGAGCGGGGGACTTCCAGCCGGTGTCCGTCGTGCGGCCAAAAACACAAACCCAAGGGCCGTGTGTGGCGGTGCAAAGCATGCGGCTTTGTCGGTCATCGCGACCTGGTGGGTTCGTTCAACATGCATGAGATCGCCTTTGGCGAAAAGGTCCCGTTCCCCGAGCGATGCTCGACCACGTATCTACGACCCGGCCACAAGAATCCGTGGCAAGCGGCGGCCCATGAAGATCCCGCCGTGGGAAGTAGTAGATGCCCGGACGCGGGCCACAGTCCAGCAACAGAGCGGATTGTGTAGCTGCACGGAGCCGAACGCCGGACCCACCCGTGATTGCCGGGCCTCGCAAGAGGAAGGGGCGGGCGTGAGGAATCCGTCAGAAGCCCATCCCCCTGAGTGGATAGGGAGCGTCACTATAAACATGATACAATCAGCCATGCCCGGCGTGTGTCAAGGAGGTTTTTCAATGGACGCCAGGAGACAGTTTCACGTCGACTTGGAAGTGCTTCAGCAGGATTTGTTGCGCATGGGCGCTTTGGTCGAGGAGTCCATTTTCAAAGCGGTTCGCGCATTGACAGACCAGAATCCCGACCTGGCGCGGGAGATTCTCGCGGGTGACGACCGGATCGACGAGATGGAGATTGATATCGAAACGAGGTCGCTTGGCCTGATCGCGCTGCAACAGCCCATGGCGGGCGATTTGCGCATTCTCGGCACAGCGCTCAAGGCGGTCACCGATCTGGAACGGATCGCCGACCATTCGGTGGATATCGCCAAGGTTGTCCTGCGCATGAACAGGCAGCCGTGGATCAAGCCGCTGATCGACATTCCGCGGATGGCCGGCATCGTGGAGGGCATGGTGCGGGACGGATTGACCGCCTACATCCGGCGTGACACGGCGCTGGCGGAGAGTCTGGCGCAGCGCGACGACGAGGTGGACAGCCTGTACGCGCGGATTTTCCACGAGATGATTGAACTCATGCTGTCGTCGCAGTCCGCCGTGGAGCAGGCGACGCAACTGATGATGGTCTCCCAGCACCTGGAGCGGATTGGCGATCACGCGACGAACATCGGAGAGTGGGTGATCTACATGGTTCAGGGCGTGCGGCGCGATCTGAACCTCTAGCCATGGCCACGCAACGGATTCGTGGGACCGCAGAGAAGTTTCTATTGCAAAGCGATCGCGGCTATGCGGTTGTGAGGGTGCGACTGGCCGGAGATGAGACGGTGCGCGCGGTCGGCGATCTGGCGGGCCTGACGCTGGGGATGGAGTACGACTTCGTCGGCCAGTTTCAGTTTCACCCTTCCTATGGCCGCGAGTTTCGCGTGCTTGGGCATACGGAACAGGAACCGACCAGCCTGATCGGGATGGAGCGGTTTTTGGCCAGCGGCCTGTTCAAGGGGGTGGGCGTGCGGACGGCCGAGCGTCTCGTGGGACAATTTGGCCTGAGGACGCTGGAGGTTTTGCAGGAACGTCCCGAGGAGATCGCCAAGGTCCCCGGCATCGCGGGCAAGAAGGCGCGGGCGATCGCCCAGGCGTTTGAGGCGCACCGCGATGTGGCGCGGTTGGGCGCTTTTTTGCGCGGACACGACCTACCGTTGCATCTGGCGCAAAAACTTGCGCGAACGTACGGTGGGGGCGCCGCAGCCGAGCAGGTGCTGCGGGTCAATCCATACCAGATTGTCGAGGATGTGCGCGGCATTGGCTTTCGAACGGCCGACGCGATCGCCCGCGCCATGGGCGTGTCGGAACACGCGCCGGAGCGTCTGGCGGCCGCATTGTTCCATGCATTGGACCAGGCGGGGGAGGAAGGCCATCTCTACCTTCCTTACGACAGTTGGCTTGCGGCCGCACAGAAGCTGACAGGCGCGCCCGCCGATCTGATTCGCGAAGTGGCGGGCGGGCTGTCGAATCGCAGCGGGGTCGTGTTCGAGGCGGACGAGGGCGGGGCAGTGGCGGTCTATCTTCCGCGCCTGCACAGAATCGAGCGCAATATCGCTCTCCGGCTGTGCGCGCTGGCGCTGCGGGAGGAGCAGGCGGCGGGACGTGAGGCGGCCGCTTCAGAAATGGCGGAGGAGGCGACAGCGCGGGAGGTGCGTCCGGAATGTGAGCCGTCCGCATCTGGAGAGGAGCGGCCGGCGGCGAACGGGGAGCGCGGGGAGCGCGGGGAGCGCACTGTGATCGAGGCGGAAGGCGGCGCGGGGGGCGTGGAGCTGTCGGATGCGCAGGAAGCGGTGGTGCTCGCGACGAGACGCTATTCGCTCGTCGTGCTGACAGGCGGTCCCGGTACGGGCAAGACGACGACGGTGCGCCGTGTTGTGGAGGATGCCGCGCGCTGCGGCGAACAGGTGGTATTGACCGCTCCGACGGGGCGCGCCGCCAAGCGTCTGGCCGCAAGTGCCGGAGAGGAGGCGCGCACGATGCACCGGCTGCTGGAGGTCGGGCAGCAAAACGGAGGCCGGTACGGTTTCGGGCGCGACCGGTCGCACCGGCTGGAGGGGGATCTGTTCATCGTCGATGAGGCGTCGATGGTGGATGCGCCGCTTTTTTCGCATTTCCTCGACGCATTGCCGGATGAGGCGAGACTTCTGCTGGTCGGGGATCCGGAGCAACTTCCGCCCGTCGGTCCAGGCAGTGTGCTGCGGGACGTGATCGCGTCCGGCGCGGCGTGCGTACATGAGTTGGAACTTGTATTCCGCCAGTCGCGGCACAGCCAGATCGTCCTGGCGGCGCACGCGGTGCGCGCCGGGCGGGTGCCGGACATGCCGCGGGTGGAGAATTCGGAGTATTACTTTATTGAAGAGGAGGACCCCGCGAAAACGGCGGATCTGGTTGTCGATCTCGCGACGACGCGGTTGCCTCCTTATCTGGGACTCGAAGCGCTGACGGGAGTCCAGGTGCTGGCTCCGATGCGCAAGGGTGTCTGCGGTCTGGACGTACTCAATGAAAGGTTGAGCGAGCGGTTTGCCGCGCCGGACGCGCCGGCCGTCAGGGCGGGGATGCGGACGATCCGTTTGCGGGATAAATTGATGAATGTGAAAAATGATTATGAGCGCGATGTCTATAACGGGGATATCGGATTGGTCACCCGGCTTGACGAGGATGGCGTGGCCGTCCGTTTCGGCGAGGGAGGGGACGGGCGCGAGGTGTACTTTGAAAAGACGGCGTGTGGACAGCTTGTACATGCGTACGCGGTTTCTGTGCACAAGAGTCAGGGAGGGGAGTTTCCCTGCGTGGTGCTGCCGATTGTCCGGGAACACACCGTCCTTTTGAACAGGCAGTTAATCTACACCGCGGTGACGCGCGCCCGCTCACTGCTTGTGATCGTCGGGTCGCGCGCGGCGTTCGGGGCGGGCGTGCGACGGGGAGATGTCGCGAAGCGGTACAGCCGGCTGCCCTGGAGGCTTGCCCATGCAATGGAGGCGGCCCGCGTGGAGGCGGCCCGCATGGAGGCTGAGCCGCGCGTTGGAGGCTGAACTGCACTTGGAGGCTGAACCGCGCGTTGGAGGCTGAACTGCACTTGGAGGCTGAGGGAATCATACAACCAGGCATTAGAAAGGTGGAGCCCGAAGTGGCGGACAGAGTGCTTGTGGTGGACGATGAGGAACCGATCCGCAAACTGGTTGAATACAATCTGGTCCAGGCGGGCTACGAAGTGACCGTGGCAGAGGACGGAGCAACTGCGCTTGAAATGGTGCATCAGCAGCGGTTCGACCTGCTGATTCTCGACCTCATGCTTCCGGGAATCGGCGGGATGGAGCTGTGCAAACGCCTGCGCCAGGAGCAGTCGAAGATTCCCATCATCATGCTGACGGCCCGCGGCGAGGAGATTGATCGCGTGCTCGGCCTTGAGATGGGGGCGGATGACTACGTGACAAAACCGTTCAGTCCGCGCGAACTGGTGGCGCGCACGCGCGCCGTATTGCGCCGCAATCCGGAGGAAACGGCAGGCGCCGGCGCGACGATCGACGCCGGGCCGCTGAGGCTGGATCTGGAGAAGTACGAGGTGACGATGCGCGGACAGGCGGTGGATCTGACGCCGCGCGAGTTTGAACTGCTGCACTACCTGCTCAAGCACGCCGACCGGGTGGTCAGCCGCGATCAGTTGCTCGACCGTGTGTGGGGCTACGAGTATGCGGGAGATACGCGCTTGGTGGATGTGCACATCAGCCACCTGCGGGACAAGATTGAAGTGGATCCGAAATCGCCGCGGCACATCAAGACGGTGCGCGGGGTCGGCTACAAGTTCGTCAAGGGGGATGCGTGAGCGTGTCGGGACGGCTGCTGGTCGACGGTCTTGCGGTGCTGGCGCTGCTGCTTGCGGGCGCGACCGTGTGGCTGGCGGTGAAGTTGATCGGTGTCAAGCGGACGCATCGTGAGCTGATGGTCGCGATCAATGCGGCCCTGGATGAAGAACGGGCGCTGGACGGAATGGATGCGCCGCGTGTGGCGAACAACTGGCGGGACGATCTCGATCATCTGGCGGAGCGGATTCACGCGCTCACCTCCGCGATCGGCGAGGAACGCGAGGAGACGCTGCAGGAACGGAGCAAGATGGCGGGAGTGCTCAGCCACATTTTGAGCGGGGTCATCGTGATCGACCGGGCCGGGCGAGTGGTGCTGGCCAATGAGGCCGCCGAGCGGCTGTTCGGTCTCACGGAGCAGGAGATGATCGGCAGGTGGCACTGGGAGCTGGGACACCACTACGGTCTGGCGTCGATTGTCGATGAAACCATCGCGCTCGGGACGGTGCAAAAGCGCGAGGTGCAGTTTCACAAGCCGCAGGAGTTGACTCTGGAGGCGAATGTCACGCCGATCCTACAGTCGAGCGGCACGATTTCCGGCGCGGTGGTGCTGCTGCACGATGTCAGTGAATGGCGGCGTCTGGAGCGGATGCGGAGTGATTTTGTGGCCAATGTGTCGCACGAACTGCGCACGCCCATCACGGGACTCAAGGGGTTTGCGGAAACCTTGCTGGACGGTGCGCTGGACGATCCGCCCACGGCGCGGGAATTCGTAAAGATCATGAAGGAAGAGGCGGACAGGCTGGGCAGACTGGTGGAGGATTTGCTCGATCTGTCGCGCATTGAGGCGAAGCAGACGCGGCTGGACCTGCAACCGGTGCCTGTGCTGCGGTTGTTCGAGCAGGTCGCCGGCGCTTTTTCCGGGCGGGCGGCGGAGGCGGGCGTCGGGCTCGAAGTGTCGGAGGAGGCGGACGGTATTGCGGCGTTTGCGGACAAGGACCGCCTCAAGCAGGTGTTGATCAATCTGGTGAGCAACGCGTTGCAATTCACGCCCTCGGGCGGCTGGATCCGGTTGCGGGCAAAAGTGCAGGCGGACCGGGTGGTCGTTGCGGTGGAGGATACGGGAGTGGGCATTCCGCCGTCGGACATCGGCCGGGTGTTCGAGCGCTTCTACCGCGTGGACAAGGCGCGCAGCCGTCAATCCGGCGGCACGGGATTGGGACTTGCCATCGTGAAGCACATCGTGGAAGCGCACGGCGGCCATGTCGGCGTGCAGTCCGAGGTGGGGAAGGGCAGCCAGTTTTTCTTCGATATCCCCGCGCGCCAGGAACAGGGCCAAGGGGACTAGGATTAAGTCCGTGATGCATGCAGGGCGCCGTGATTTCACCTGTGCAGGCGATCTGATTTCACCGCAGATCTTACGCAAAACGGTATGTGCGACTGGCTTATATGCAATGGATGGATGTGCTATCATATCTATTATCATGATGAAAAAGGCGGAGGACGGACGCGTATGCGCGTGGCGGTCGTCACTGACAGTACGGCGGATTTGACAGACGAAGAAATGAGAACATCCGCCGTCACCGTGGTGCCGCTGCGGATCGGCTTTGGCGACGAAACGTTGCTCGATCGCGTGGAGATTGCGCCGACGGAGTTTTACCGACGCTTGCGGGAGGGCGATGTGCCGCCGACGACATCCCAGCCGCCGCCCCTGGCGTTTTTTGAGGTGTTCAGCGAGCTGCTCGCGGACCACGATGCGGTGGTCGGCGCATTCATCAGTCGCAGGTTGAGCGGGACGATCGGCGCGGCGGAGGCGGCGCGCGAGATGATGGCCGCATCCGGCGAGGCCAAGGCGGCGCTGATCGATTTGATCGACTCGGGGACGACATCGTATGCGCTCGGACAGGCCGTGCTCGCGGGCGCGCGGGCGGCGGCGGCGGGCGCGGGGCCGGCGGAAGTGAGAGCACGCATCGTCGACGCCATGCGACGGTCATGGGCGTACATTGCCGTGGATTCGCTGGAGAGTCTGCGCAGAGGCGGCAGGATCGGCGGCGCGGCGGCGCTTGTCGGGTCGCTTCTGCAGATCAAGCCGATTCTCACGGTGCGCGACGGGGTGGTTTGCGTCGAGGACAAGGTGCGGACGTTTCGGCGCGCCCTGGATGTGCTGGCCGAAAAAGCGGGACGGGAGGCGATCGGGGAGGGCGGCGCGCCGCAGGTGTCCGTGGTGCACACGGATGCGCGGGAGCACGCCGATGCGCTGGCGGCGCGCTTGGCGGTGCTTGCGCCGCAAGTCGTGTGGCACATTCGGGATATGGGACCGACGCTTGGCGTACATCTCGGGGCGGGGCACGCCGGCGTGGTGTACATGAGCGAGCCTGAAAAGGATTAGGATAAACTGTAAGCGGGGATTTGGCGAAGTCTGAGCGGCCGCGGAGCAGTGTACCAACTGGGATCAGATCGCCTGCACAGAGGACTTTATCCCGTGTTCCCAAGAAGGTCACTCGGGCGCGCCCAAGGACAGCCCGGGAGACAGCCCAGAGGACAGCCCAGAGGACAGCCCAGAGGACAGCCCAGAGGACAGCAGTTTGATGAGAAAATAGCTGTTCGGCCATTTTCATGATAATCTTGTGCCACGCAGGGGCATGGGTGATTAAGCGTATGTTCCCTGGGCTGCGCGAGCCGGCACGGGTTGCGGGAGGGCTTGCATTGCGCAGAGACTGGCGGGAGTCTGCTCTTGGACTGCTCTTCCCGGAGCGGCCGCGGTGCGCGTTGTGTCAGAGTGAACTGCCGGGTTGGCTGCGGGTCTTTGGCGACGCCCAGTTGTGCCGGCGGTGTCAGGCGGGCGTCCATCCTCTGGCGGAGCCGGAGTGCCGCGTCTGCGGCAAGGCTCGTCAGGGCGAGGTGTGCCAGGATTGTCTGCGCGGACCGCATGTGTTTTTTACGGCGCGCGCCTACGGGCATTTTGACGGAGTGGCCGAACAGGCGATCAAGGCGCTGAAATACCAGGGGAATCGCGAACTTGTCCCGATCCTTGGAGAATGGCTGGTCCAGGCGTATGTGCGGTATTTTGGCGATGATCGGCACATGCTCGTCACGCCTGTGCCGATGCATCCGGTGAAGCAGAGAAGGCGCGGGTTCAATCAGGCCGAAGAGATTGCAAGGGTGCTCTGCCGCCGGATGCGATTAAAAACGGTCCAGCCGCTTCGGCGCGTACGGTTGGACCAGAGCCAGACGACGACGGCCACGCGCGCGGCGCGTCTTGCCGCCATGGAGAGCGCCTTTGCCTTGGCCGGCGGAGAGTCTGCGCGCATGGTGCGGGGCAATGAGTTCTTGTTGGTGGACGATGTGCTGACGACGGGCGGAACGGCCGACGCGTGCGCGCGCGTCCTGTTTGAGCAGGGAGCGGTCTCGGTCCATGTGCTGACGGTGGCCCGTTGAGCAGGGAGCCCGATGAGCGGGGAGCCCGATGAGCGGGACCGGGATGGTTCGTTGTAAATGGAAACTTGGATAACTCAGGCGTACGGACGGATAAGATAAAATAATAAATTTATTTCAAGCGGATAGGGGAAATGAGCGTGCTTGGAGATTGGTTGCGCGAAGTTCGCGCCAAGCGGCCATTGGTGCATAATATCACGAACCTGGTCGTCAATAACACGGTGGCCAACGCACTGCTGTCCATCGGCGCCTCTCCCGTGATGGCCCAGGCCCACGAGGAGGTGGCGGACATGGCGCGAATCTCAGCGGCGCTGGCTCTCAACATGGGAACGCTCAGCCCGGAGTTGGTAACGGCCATGCAAATTGCCGGAAAGTCCGCGAATGAGACGGGCATTCCCGTGGTCTTTGATCCTGTGGGAGTTGGCGCGACGCCCTATCGCACGCGGACGGCCACAGACATCGCCCGGTCGTTGCAATTGACGGTGTTGCGCGGAAACGCGGGTGAGATCGGGTGCCTGCTGGACAGCGGAGGGAAGGTGACCGGCGTTGATTCGGCGGGCGCGAGCGCCGCAATGCCGATTGCCATGAAACAATATGCGAAGGAGCATCACTCCGTGGTCGTCGCCACTGGGGAGATCGACTGGGTGACGGATGGGCAACGGGTGTGGAAACTGCAAAATGGACATTCCCTGATGGCGGCCGTCACCGGGTCGGGCTGCTCCCTGACGGGGATTCTCGGCGCATTTGCCGGCGTGGTTCCCCGGCGCAGTCCGCTGGGAACCTATGCGGAAGCGGTCATTGCGGGGATCACATGTTTCAACGTCGCCGCGGAGGCGGCGGCCCTTGTGGCGCAGGGGCCGGGGACATTCCAGGCCGCTCTTTTTGATGCGCTGTATCGGCTTGACGGAGACGATGTGGAGCGAAACGCCCATATCGCGGTGGTGGATATTGACTGACAGCAATGAATATTACATTGAATTTATGGATATATACTTTCATTTATGAATATTCACTGATATAATAGGAATATCTGGGCGGAAGGAAAATTCGCCGGGACGGGGGTGTGCTGCATGGAGATCGAGACATGCAGACAGTGCGGCAGGGTTTTCATGAAGCGTGACAGCGATCTGTGCACGGAGTGCGCGAGGCGCGAGGAGGAAGTATTTCTTCAGGTGCGCGAATACCTGGAGGAACACCGAGGCGCTACGATGATGGAAATTACCGATAATTTGGGTGTGAGTGAAGATATCATCTCCCGTCTCATTGAGCAGGGGCGGCTGGTCATGTCCGGCGCCGCCGTTTCCCGCTGCGAATCCTGCGGGGCGGCCGTGGCGCCGGGGCAGCGCCTGTGTCTGCGCTGCCGGGTGGCATTGGACCAGTCTTTGCGCGCCGCCGCCGATACATTGCGGACCTCGCTCAGGGAGGGTTCACCGGGGAGCGAAGCAAAACGAGGAAAGTATTACACGCGTCAGAATGCGGACCGAAATGACCAGAACACTCACAAATGACGCAAATTATGAGATGCGGCTCTCCCGCACCTGTGGCTTCGCTCCGGTAGATCCTCTCCGCGCATCGCGGAACCGAGTAAGCAGGGATGGCGACCACTTGTCAGCGGCCCGCCGAAATAGTGGGTGACGGCTGGACGTTCTTCCACGTCTCTGCCCACGATTCCCAGAAGGCGAGCATCGCCGGATGCGTCTCCTCAATGATGGCAGGCTGGAGGAACCACTGAACAAGCACGCGATAATAGAATGCGTAAGTGGCGTCCGTCGTGTTCGCCACGGACAAGGAACGGTCGAGCGATGAACGCAGATACGTGATGATATCCTGCAGTTGTGAAATACGGTTGCGCATCGCCGCGATGTCGTCCGCTTCGCGGCATTGGAGAATCTCTTTGGTGAGCAGCGCCCCCTGCTCGTGAAGCTTGGCCAATTGGACGTGCAGGGGCATGGTCAAAACGGCATTCTTGCGGTAAATGTCCGCTGCGTTCACGGTTTCTTCCTCCTCATTCCAGCCTGTTTGTTGCTTGACGTGCTTCAGCATCTCGGAATCGGGGAAGATGGCGGATCCCTGCCGCAGTGTCTCTTGCATGCCTTGCCGGTCACCCTTGGCAAGCGCGATGTCGCATTCGAGCAGCACACGGGTCACCGTCGGTTCAAAGACTCTGGCGCGCGCGAGCCAATATTCCGCGAGGGGGAGTCCGCCTGTCTGGAACGCGCGCAACGCATTTCTCTCACATTGGGCGGACGTAGTGCCCGGCCATTCAATTTCAGTGAGGACGTGCGCGAGCGGCGAGGTGGCGAAAAAGGGCCAGACGACGTCCAGATCCGTGGCGTGCGGTAACAGTTTTCGCAGCACGCCCGAAGCGTGAGCCAGGATGATGTCGCGCGCAATCTCACCGATCTGCAGGGCCATGTCAGGTTGATCAAATCGCTCCAATGCCTGTTGAAGATAGGCGCCGCGCTGGCCGGCTTTGGCAAAACAGCCCATCGCTGCTTCCGTGTCGTTTTTTTCTGCGTGATAGATGCCCGCCAGCATCCATGTCTCTTCATGGGAATGCTCCAGTGCATAGTTCATCGCCGCTTCGGGCGCATTTCTGCAGATAATTGCCATGCGGTCGCGATGCAGCAGCGAAGATGATCCGAAAGCCTGCTCCGCTCGAACAATGACTGCCTCCGCATCGGGGATTTCGTTTGCTGTGTATACTTCAGCATACAGTGTATATGTGGTTGCGTCTTTGATTCGCGATTCGAGCTGTTGATACAGGAAGATGGGATCTTTTGGAAGTAGATTGATCAGTGGGTTCAGCGCACCGCCAAGCATTGGATTTTCCACAAACGCCCGCAGATACCATTCGCGCGCAAGCCACATATCGCCGAGAGCAGACCATACGTCGCCCAGTCTCACAGATGCAAGATAGGTGCCCATGCCTTCGATCGTGTCAATATAACTTTCCGTGGGGTCACCCTGCGTTCGCGCTTCCATCAGCACTGCGAGCGCCTCTATCCTGCGATTGTCGCTGAACAGTATTTCACCGTAGTATGTCTTGAGATCCGTCAGCCATGGGAAATAGCCGATTCCTTCGCGCGCAATTTCTTGCGCCTTCGGTTTCTTTCCTGATTGCCAGAGGGCAACGGTAAGGAAATTGAAGATGCGTGGGGTGAATGGCGGCCATGTCGCATGCGGCTGCCGCTTGATCTCGGAAAGTAATTCCAACCCCAGTTCGGCGCATGCCTCGAATTGCTGCGTCTGCATATACTCAGCCATAAGATTGGTGCGATGAAACAAACTGTTTGGTTCATACTGCAATTCTTTATTTAACAGGCCGACATTGCGGGTGGATTTTTGCCGCAAGCGAACAAACTCTTCAATGTAGCCAAGGTGATGGAAGGTCAGGTCCACTCGAATGGTCCGACCGCCGCTTGCTATAACCGATTGCACAACCTGTTCATGAATGGCTCCCTCATAGCGGTGCCCACGTCGAAAGATACGCATCACCCAAAACGCCGTTGAGCTAGTGATGTTGCCAAGTTTACCTACGTAGCTCCGCACTTGGACGACGGCTCCCTCGGGTTGCTCGCGTTCCAGAACATCGCGCAGGTTCAACCGTTGATCAGCGTCAAGGTATTCATCGGCATCGATGACAAGGACGTATTCTCCACCTGCATGGCGCAAAGACTCGTTGCGTGCGATTGAAAAATCATCCTGCCAAGTGCTGAGGAAGACCTGGGCGCCGGCTTGACGGGCGATGGAGACGGTTTTGTCGGTCGATCCCGTATCCACGACGATAATCTCATCGACAACACCCTTGAGCGAATCCAGGCATTTGCGGATCGTCCACTCCTCATTGCGCGCAATGAGACAGGCGGATAAAAGCATGGTGAATCCTCCGTTCGCGGCCATCTTGAATCAGCGGCTGGTTGTCATCCCGCGCGTATAGGCGCGGCGGGGTTCGGCCGTGGCGAACTCCCGCTGCATGGACTGTTCGTAGTGCTGGATGCGCGTGCAGATGCGTCCCTGGAGATGGGTCGTCTCCACCATGGTGGATTGCCACAATTCGCGCGTCACCCTGTCGGGAGTGTACGTCGCCCATTCGCTGATGTACTTTGAGCGTTCCAGCATGAGAACAAAGCAATCGTAATTGCGTTCTTCATCGAGCGCTTCCAGGCAGGCCTCGTAGAGAGAGTGCACACTCATGGCAATTTCCAGGGTGGTTTGCAACCCGGACATCTCCTTCTGTCAGAACCCGCATGGCCGGGTTTCCCCGGGTCGCCGACGGCGCAATACGGGAATCTGTGGTCTTCTCGGGGACATGGGGACGACGAAACTCTTGCTGATGCGCGATCCTACGGAATGCCTGCCGACGTGGCGCCGCTGGATGATGGAGCGCTGCTTCCGCCGATCAAGGCGGACAGCATCTGCATCTGTGACTGCGATTGGGCGAGGCTGGCGTTCAATGAATTGAGCTGCTTCGTAAAATTGGCCACATTCTGGCTGATCAGTTGATTCAACTGAGTGATGTAGTTGTTCAGGTTCGTCTGTTGGCTCTGTATGCCCGTCAAGTCGGACTGGATCGTCCCCGTCTGGCCGTTCCCGCCGATAAACTCGTTCAGCGTCGTGTTGACGTTGCCGAGCACGCCTGTCGTGGGAACGGCCGATGACGCACCGGCGTTCTGCACGACGCCGAACAGTTGTTGCACCGCACTCGCGTTGGACTGAAGCGCATTGGTGAACATGGTCTGCCCGTCCTGTAGGGTCGCGCCAGCGGAACCGAACCCGCCCGCCGGCTGGAATTCCAGATGGCCGGTGGTTGGATTGACGACGATGCCGACAGACGCGAGGGAGTTCTCCGCGCCGGATCCCAGTACCGTGTTCAGCGCGCCGGGCAGTTGTGAAAGGACACCGGTCGCGTTTGGATCGTTGAACAGCGGTCCCGCGCTGCTGGGTTGGGTGGCTGTGCCAGGCGTGTATGATGTGTCTTTATGGACGAGATCGATCAGAGAGTTATAGGAATTCATCCATGTCTGCACCGCTTTTACAATCGACTGCTGGTTTTGCGCGATGGTCAGCGTGCCTGCCGATGACGTGGTTTGGGAGACATTGAGCGTCACATTCGGGATGGCGTTAGTGAATGTGTTACTTGATGATAAGACGTTGACCGATCCGTCGAGCGTGATCTGCGCATTCTGCGCCGCCTGGTTGGGCGTGGAAGGAAAGCCGAAATTCGTCGAAAGGTACGTTCCGCCGCTTGAGTCGTTCAGCGAGAATCCATAATTGCTCCCGGTCTGCGTCGATTGCAGCGCGATGTAGTACGGGGTGCTGCCGCTGCCGCTGTTGATGATGCTGGCCGAAACGTCCGTCGTGGAACTGAACTGATTGATCGCGGCGGCGATGTTGTTGAGGCTCTCGTTCGCCGTGATGTTGACCGTGGCGGTT
>JAJZZT010000500.1 GCA_021797415.1 Bacillota bacterium | reverse complement strand
AAAGTGGCTGCGGACGCCGTGGCGGGCGAGCTCCGCGAACAGCAGCGAACTCACCCTGTTGTTGATCTCGCCCTTGCGCGCGATGGCGCCGCGCTTTTTGCCATTAAAAGCGGTGGCGTCATCCTTGAACTCCACCAGGTACAGGTCCGGGTCGACCGTCTCGTACACGCGCTTCGCCTTGCCCTCGTAGACCATCGCGCCCCGCTCGGGTATCGGCGCGCCGCCCTTGGCGCCGTCACCGGGATCCGGCAGGCCGGCGCGCGCGGATGCACCGAAGCTCGTGTCGCCTGAGATGCCGCCAGTCGCGCCGCCGGAGATGCCGCCAGATTCCGGCCGGCCGCCAGTCATATTGTCGGATTCCGGGTGGCCGCCCGATATAGTGGCCCCCGTGCCCTCCACGCCCACTCTCTCTGCGCCCTTCGCGCCCTCTCCCTCCGCATCCGCCCCCGCGTCTTCCGCATCTCTCTCCGGCGCGTCCAGCAGGCCGAGCCTGACAAAAATCTCGTCAACGCGCCGCACGTGAAAGCGAACGTCAAAGCAGTCGTCCAGTTCTGCGGCGGTCAACCTCCCGCGGATCGCGAGTTCCGCCTCCACCAGTTCGCGAAACGGCCGCTGTTCGCGCCATGCCTGCATCGCCTTTGCCTGCACAGTGTCGTACGCCTCTTCACGCGACAGGCCGCGCTCCACGAGCGCCAGCAGCACGCGCTGGGAGAAGATCAGGCCGAGCGAGCGGTCCATGTTGCGCAGCATGTTTTCCGGATAGACGTGAAGGTTTGCGATGATGCCGCTCATTTTGGCCAGAAGATAATGCGCGAGAATCGTGCTGTCGGGCAGAATCACCCGTTCCACCGACGAGTGGGAGATGTCCCGCTCATGCCACAGCGCCACATCCTCGTGCGCGGCGACCATGTTGCCGCGCAGCACCCGCGCGAGGCCGGCGATCTGCTCGCAGTTGACGGGATTGCGCTTGTGCGGCATGGCGGACGAACCCTTCTGGCCGGCGTAAAACGGTTCCTCCACCTCGCGGATCTCCGTTTTTTGCAGGCCGCGGATCTCGGTCGCGATCTTCTCCAGCGTGGCGCCGATCAAGGCGAGGGCCGACACGAACTCCGCGTGGCGGTCGCGCTGCAGCGTCTGTGTGCTGATCGGCGCCGGCTTCAGTCCGAGCCGCGCGCAGACCAGTTCCTCCACGCGCGGGTCAATATTCGCGTAGGTGCCGACCGCACCCGACAGTTTGCCGTAGCGGACGCCCTCGGCCGCATGCGTAAAGCGGTCGAGCTGGCGCTCCAGCTCGGCGTGGTAAAGCGCCAGTTTCAGGCCGAACGTCGTGGGCTCGGCGTGCACGCCGTGCGTCCGGCCCATCATCACCGTATCCTTGTAGCGGACCGCCTGCTCGCGCAACGTCGCAATCAGCGCGCGCAATTGCGCGAAAATCAACTCATTGGCCCGCTTCAATTGCACGCCCTGCGCCGTGTCGACGACATCCGTGCTGGTGAGGCCGTAATGCACCCACTTGCGTTCCGCGCCGAGCGTTTCCGACACCGCCCGCGTGAACGCCACCACGTCGTGCCGCGTCTCCCGTTCGATTTCGAGCGCCCGCCGCACGTCCACGCGCGCGCGCTCGCGGATCATCTGCGCATCTTCCCGCGGAATGACGCCCAGTTCGGCCCATGCTTCACACGCCGCGATCTCGACTTCAAGCCACGCCGCATACCGGCTCTCCAGCGTCCACACAGCGGCCATTTCGGGAAGTGAGTACCGCTCGATCACGAAAGTCCCTCTTTTCTGTACGGTGATCCCACCTGTAAAAATGACGACCTTTAATGAGGTTGTTCAAAAAGTGGGCAGAACTCCCCGGCGCATTGCCGCGTCATCGCCAGAAATGCTCCCTCACGTACCCAAGAACGTACGCTCGAGGACATGGGATAAAGTCCACTGCACATTCGGTTTATCCCATGTCCCCTTGCACTGCGTGGGTCTTACCCGCCCACTTTTTGAACAGGCTCTTAATGATGTCCCGTATCCGCCAAAACATCGGGGTCCAGCGGAACTTCACGATCAGTGTATCAAGCGGGTTACGCTTCGGTCAACAAAAATGCGAACGTTAACGGAAAATAAGTCTTAATTGTTCGTGATTAACGGATGATGATAACAGCCTTGCGGTACCCGGGATGTACTTCAGGGTTTTCAGCATGGCGAGTTTTGGTGAAAAGCGTTGTACACGCTCTGCACCGCGGTTGCATAGGCCGGTTTGCGCCAATTGTTGTACGAAGGGTGCGGCACGTCCATGATGACACGCCAGTTGTCAGGACGGAAATCCGCCAGGCGAAAGAATTTTTGCGCGAAGCGTCCGCAGGGGACGATGTTAAGCTCGCGCGACGAGAGCCTGTCCAGCCGCTTGCGCAGATTGTCTAGCAGGACATCCTGCAGGTCGTTGAGCCAGGGGTCCTGGAAGGCCGTGCGGTCGTTGGCCTGTCGCAAGGCAGCCATGCGCTCGAACAGCGACGCGTACCGCTCGGCCGTGTGCAGGCCGCCGTAAGCTGCGCGCTGCAGAGGCAGGTTGCACGCGTTCATCAGCCCGATGCGGTCGAGCGATGGACGCCCAAGCTTTTCCTGGTGGTTCCGTTTGACCATGATGCCAAGCGGAGTTCGTCCGTATTGTTCGCCGAACAGGACACCCGCCATGGAAGCTCCGCTGGCGCCGGATACCGGCGCTCCGTGTTTCAGTTCCTCGATATGCGGACTTTCGAGCAAAAAGATAAATGTGGCGGTTTCCGGGACGATGTCTGGAACAAGATATTGCCGCGCAAGCTCATTGCACTGCAGGCGGAATTGATCGCGCAAGGAGCCGGACTCCTTTCCGCGCATTCTTCGAAGTATGACACAACCATGGCGCAACGGGAACGCATCCGCGCAACCCCCGCCAACCCATTGTACCATAACAGGCGCTAGAACAAGCGCACAGGCTTTTGCGGACGGGTCGATGCATGTCCGAAAAGGGGCGAGGTACGATGCAAGCAGGGGTTTGCGAAGCCTGAACAGGCGCGCGACGTGTACGAAGTGGGTGCATGAGTCCAGGGACATGGGATAAAATCTGTTCTGCAGGCGATCTATCCGAAAATGCGAGATTGCCTGTACCGCCGCATGATCGTCTTCCTGATCAACCCGGATTTTCATGTTCGTCAGGAGATCGGAAGAAGACGATCATGCGGGTCTGATTCCAGACAACGCGTTTGAGGGTGCGACTTTGACCGTTAAACATAACACTACAACGTAGTTTACGGGACACGATCAGGCCGAGTTCGCGAGGCGCCGCCGTCGATGAGAACGGAAGGCCTTGGCGTTGGATTTCTGGTAGTATGCGACGTTGCGCACCACTCGCTTTATGGCACGTGGATCCTCCGCAAGGGCAGTGACAATCAAGTGGCACGCCTGCGGCATCGTCAGGATGATCGTGCGGTCGCCATTCTCGTTTTTTTTTCAAATTCATGCCGGACTTCCAGCACGAATCGGTGGGCCACCATCACCAGCAACATGTGTCGACGCCAACCGATGTAGGATCTCGTTTCATAGTCGCCCATGCCGAGAAACCCTTTGCACTCCTGAAAGCTCTGTTCAATGGGCCAACGCAATGTGTCTGCATGATGGAGTTCTTCCATGCGGGCATCTGCGGATGCGTTACAGAGAGTGTATTTGATCCGGCCGTCTTCATACTTGCGGGATATACAGCCACATCTCATCGCCATCCCGGTCGTCCTGGATTTCGACGACACGACAGCATTTGACCAAGGTGCGCACCGGGCCCTTGGAACCCTACATCAGGACAATGTCTTCCCAGGGGATGGACTCGTCTTCGGCGATGGTGGACACCGGCACGGCCGGAACCGACGGGACGTCCTTCGTCGGTCGTCTCCCACGGCCTGTGCGCTCGGGCAGCGACCAGGTGGGGCGTTCCGGGTAGATACGCTGATTGCTGTGGACATCTGCGAAGAAGGCCACGTGTTCCGGAAGCCCCTTGCGAAACTCGGGGTCGCTGCCAAATGCCCCATCACACCCGACCCACTGAAACGGCACGTCGCAATGGTCGACGACCTGTTCGATCATCTCAAGCGCCAACTGAGACTTGGTGAGAAACTCCGTGGTCCCCGGAATGTCGCACCGGTTCCACAGCGCCTGATGTTCCTCGTCAAACCAAACCTTGGGAAGATACAGCCTGGAATCCAGCAGACCATATCCATGTGCGTCGGAGTAGCCGATGAATACGCCAGCCTGACAGTTCTCGACCTTCCCCAGTCTGCCACAATACTGGCGAGCGACGCCCGCCGAATGTTTCCCCTTCTTGGAGAAGTCGGACCTATCGACTGTGATCATGCCGCCTGGATCGTTGGCCATCGCACACACCCGAAACTGGTAGAGTTGTCTCATCTGCTCGTCATCCCAAGGAGCGTCTCGCAAAAAAAGCTGCATCCTGCGCAAGGCTTTTTCATTTTGAATAGCGGCGAGTTTTGATGAGCCGATGAACGGAAAGAATAGCCATTGAGATGGCTGCGAATGCCAAAAACACTCCTAATAAACGCCAAGGTGAACGCTGAACAATGAAATAGTTGCCCGGAAAGAGCACTACTAACGACCAGATCAAGCGCCACCATGCATTTCGACGTATATTACGGTCACTCGTATTAGGGCCACTCGTCAGATTCACGCTTTCACCATCCCTTAGCGGTTAATCTCCGATCCGAGTTTCGGCAATTCGATTAACCCAAGTTACGGTTCGCAGTGCTTCCCAGCCTTTCCCTGCAAGGAAAGTTAATTTTTTTCGGACTACAAGTGAGGATTGTCCAGTGCGAGGATGGGTCAAATAGAAATGTGTCCCTTGAAAATGGATTTTGGTCACTACAATCGAAAAACTTAACGATGCAATGCAGGTCTTCAATTACTTTTCGATCGAAAATCCCCTATGATACGGATAAAAGGAACCTGAAAAATAAAAAATTGGGTTAAGTGGATCTCCAACACTTCCGATGCCCGGAAGTGTTTCGCATCTTCGTAGACAAGATACGACATGCATTACCGATCTGTCACAGGGAAAAATTGCGACAAGATCGATCCGCGCGCCATTGTGTGGAAGAACCGCGCCGTGCTACAGTGGAATGGATCCTTTCATCCCGCCGGGGGTGGTGCGTCATCCGCATGGCCATCGATCTTGATTTGTCTGCCAGCCGGCGTCCTCCGCCAGTCGCCTGTCACTCTTGGCTCACGCTCAGACACCGCTATCGCAATACTCGCGCCGGGCAAAGGACGGTCGGTTATCCAGCGAACCTGCAGACCGCTCAATCGAGCGACCCATTGAGTACAAAACACCACGCCGACCCGGCATGCGTTGCGGGCAGAAGATTCGACCATTTCAAAGGAATGTCGATGGTCCTTCTCGGGGCCGTTCTCTGGGGCGTATCGGGAACTGCCGCACAGGTGTTGTTTCAGCGTTACGGCTTCACCCCAGGCTGGCTGGTGACCGCGCGGATGAGCGCAGCGGGACTGCTGCTCCTGATTGGAATTTCTATCAAGTCCGGACTCAGACCTGTGTTTGCGGTCTGGACGATCAGACGGGATGCGGCGAAACTTGTCCTTTTCGGGATCATCGGATTGCTCGGCGTCCAATACTCCTATTTCGCGTCCATCCGGTATGGAAATGCCGCCACGGCCACAATGCTTCAGTATATGGGACCCATTTTCATCACGGTGTACATTGCGCTCCGCCAACGCCGGCTGCCTGGCCGTTCCCAGGTTTCGGCCGTGTCGCTCGCACTGGCGGGCGCTTTATTGCTCGTCACGAACGGAAACCTCCACCATTTTGCCGTCTCCCCCCTGGCTGTGCTATGGGGAGTCGTCTCCGCCGCGACGGCGGCGTTCTACTCGCTGTATCCGCAGCCGCTGCTACAAAAGTACGGGCCGGCAAATATCGTAGGATGGGCCATGCTGATCGGCGGCGTCGGGATGTCGCCGATCGCCCCGCTGTGGCGCATTGCGGGCCACGGGTCATTCGGCGCATGGTGGCTCACGGGTTTCGTGGTTCTGTTCGGCACGTTGATCGCATTCTACGTCTACATTGCAAGCCTGAAGTACATCTCTGCCTCAGAGGCAAGCCTTCTGGCATGCGGTGAGCCGCTTTCGGCCGCCATCGTCGCCGTCGCCTTTTTGCATGTGAAGATGGGCTGGCCCGCGCTGCTGGGAGGACTGTGCATTCTCGTAACCGTGACGCTCCTGGCCAAAAAGGACGCCGGGCAAAGGGACCTGTGATCAAGTCCACCGTGCAGGCGATCCGATTCCAGGTATCGCGTTTGAGGCATCAGTCAAACGCGATTTCGACTGTCACTCGCCTAGCTGCTACATCCGCTGCCCGGTGCGGGTTTCGCGAACCGGCAGGCCGTCCGGCGCGACCGTCACCGGCAACTTGCCCGTGGCGGGCCAGCCCGCGATGATGACGCGCGCGGCCGCCGCGACGGACGCCGGCGTCTGGTCATAGGTGGCCAGGCAAACCCGCAGTTGCGGCAGACGCCCGGCGACATAGGGGCTGCGTCCCGCAAAACCGACAGCCACCTTGCCGCGGCGGACCAGGGCGTCGAGCGCAAAGTGAATGTGCTCGTTTGCATCGGAAGGCAACTCCACGATGACAAACCGCACATCGTGCAAAGACTCCAGCGAGGCGGTCCACTCGCGGACGGCGGCGGGGTCGTTCCGGTCTTCCGGCGGCATCTGCAGCAGCTTGATGTCCGGCCAGACTTGGCGCAACTCCGCCGCGAACGTCCCGCGTTCGACGTGTTCCATCGCGCCGTGGTCGATCCCCTGCGCCGCGGCGCGCAGCAATCCAAGCGATTCGCCGCCTTGCAACTGGAGCGGCAGCGTCTCGCGCCCCTGCACAACCGTCACCGCGCGATACCCCGCGATGCGCGCAAGCCGTTCGTGCACCGCCTTCTCCGCCACCGCGAGCGGACGGGGAGACGCCCGACCGACCAGCTTGCGTCGCAATGCGGTCACGCGTTGCGCGGCCTCTTCCAGGCGCGCCAACGCGACCTCCCCGCTGCGCACGGCCTCGACCAGCGCATCGTAGACCGCCCGCTGGTGCTCTTTGCCATGGGCGACCAGGATCAGGTCGCAGCCCGCGGCCAGGGCCATGACCGCGCCGGCCGCCGGGCCGACGCCGGTCGCAACGGCCTTCATCCCCAGACTGTCGGTGGCCACGACACCCGTAAAACCCAGTTTTTCGCGCAGCAATCCCGTCACGATGCGGTGCGACAGCGTGGCGGGCAGTCCTTCGTCATCCAAGGCGCCGTAGCCGACGTGCGCCGTCATGACGGCATCGACGCCGGCCGCGATGGCGACGCGAAACGGGACGAGTTCGACGTTCTCCAGCCGGTCAAGGCTGCACGCCACGCGCGGCAACGCCAGATGGGAATCCAGTTCCGTGTCGCCGTGCCCGGGAAAATGCTTGGCGCACGCGAACACGCCCGCCTGGTGCAGTCCGCGGATAAACGCCGCGCCCTGCTCCGCCACGCGATCCGGCCGCTCGCCAAACGAACGCACGCCGATCACAGGATTGGCCGGATTGACATTCACGTCCAGGACGGGAGCGAGATCCATATGGATCCCGGCCGCGCGCAATTGTTCACCCGTCGCCCGCGCGACCGTCTCCGTGAAAGGTGGATCGTCCGCCGCGGCCAGCGCCATGTGTCCGGGAAAACGCACAAAGTCGCCGGGCAGGCGGCGGACGATGCCGTTTTCCTGATCCGCCGCCAGCAGCAGCGGTTCTACATGGCCGGTCTCGGAGGCAAGTCGCTGCAAGGAGGTGGCCAGTTCCGCCGCCTGCTCGCCACTTTCCAGGTTGTTCGAAAACAACGGGATGGTTCCGACGCGCATGTCGCACACCAGCGTGCGCACCCAGTCATCCACCTGTGTCCCGCTGAACCCGAACCCGACAACCCGCCCCACGAGTTCGCGCACAACCCCTATGTCCGGTCTCATGACGGACAGACCTCGTCCAGCGCGCGCCGCACAAACCCGCCCGCCTGCTCAAGCCTTGCGAGCGCCTCCGGCAGCCCGACGCCCAGCAGACCCATCACGATGGCCGCCTTCACATTGAATTCCGCCTGTTCGAGAAGACCGGACGCCGTCTCCTCCGGAATATCCAGCACCTGTTGCAGCATGTTGACTGAGCGGACGACCAGTTTGCGGTTGGTGGGACGGAGATCGACCATCAGGTTGTCGTACACCTTGCCGATCAACACCATCGCCCCCGTGCTGATCATGTTCAGGACCATCTTCTGCGCCGTCCCCGCCTTCAGGCGCGTGGACCCCGTGAGAATCTCGGCTCCCGTATCGATTTCGACGGCAATGTCGGCCACCTTGCTCATTTCCGCATCCATATTGCACGAGACGGCGCAGGTTCCCGCGCCGGCCGCGCGCGCCTCCTGCAATGCGCCGATGGTGTACGGCGTCCGGCCGCTGGCGCTCACGCCCACAAGAAAATCCCGGGCGTTCACGCCAAGCTGCCGCACATCCTCCTCACCCTGCAAGAGATCGTCTTCGATCGCTTCTTTGGCCGTCGCAAATACGTTCAGTCCGCCGGCCAGCAGTCCGGTCACCTGATCTTCGGAAACCCCGAACGTGGGAGGACACTCGGATGCGTCCAGCACGCCGAGACGCCCGCTCGTGCCGGCGCCGGCGTAGATCAGGCGCCCGCCTGTCCGCAGGTTCTCCGCCGCCCGCGCCACGGCGTCCGCGATGTGCGGCAGCGCAGGACGCACCGCCAGAGCCACCTGCGCGTCTTCCTGATTCATGAGCGTGACGATTTCAAGCGCAGAGAGACAGTCAAGTTTGCCCGAACGGACGTTGCGGTTTTCTGTCATAAGAGAAGTTATATCACTCGCCAAGGCTATCGCTCCCAATCCATCGTTTTGCACATTAGGGGCAGCGGAAGTCCATCCCATGTCCCTTCGGCCCGCATGCGTTTTTTTACCCGCCGCGCCGTCTGTCCGGCGGCGCTTCCACTGCAGGCGGCGCTTCCACTGCAGACGGCGCTTCCACTGCAGACGGCGCTTCCTCCGTGAAGGAGACGGCGCTCGTCAATGCCTCCACGTATTGCCGCCCGTCGCCCAGGCGCCTGTCCAGGGGCATCACGCCGACCTTCTGCACGGGAACGCCCATCCATCCGCCGGAACCGTCGGGAACCGCATAGCCGCTGTAGTCGTGAATCACGTATGCGCGCCCGTTGCGCAGCCCCAGCCACACCATCGTATGTCCCGGCATGTACAGAACATCCCCCGCGCGAAAAGTGGACAGGACGGACATCCGAGCGGCGACGTCATCCCCCGGCGCAAAACGGTGCGCGCGCGCAGATGGGACCGCCTCCTGATCGTCTGTATTGCGCGGAAGATCCATGCCGACCGTACGGTACATGTCCATCACGAAACTGGAACAGTCGTGCAGGCCGCATGCGCCGCCCCAGCCGTACGGCTCGCCGAGCAGTTTGAACGCCTGCCCGACGAGTGAACGCCTGTTGCAGGGCAGATGGCCGGGACAGGCATCTGTCTGCGCCACGGCCGCGCGCACGAGATTCAGCCGGCCATCCCCGTCCCGGACTGGCCACCATACCGCGAGACGGTCATCCCCGTCAGGCGCGGCCATCCGTGCGCCGGTTCCCGCCAAGGGAAGACGAGTCGCGAACGCCGCCTCGCGGGTCTCCCCGTCCGGCAGATAAACCGGAGCGGAGCGTTCCAGGACGGTCGCGAACGCGCCCTGCGCAAAAGTCGCGAGTTGCCTGTGAAACGTCTCGCGGTCGGTCTCCGCAACGCCTTCCACCCGTGTCCAACCCCTGTACGTCCGGCTTTGTGCATAAACGAACCGTCCGTCTTTCGAACGATGGTGGATGACCAGCGGTTCAAATACGGGCCACGCGGTCTCCTGGAGACGGTCGAACCGCTCCCCCTGGCCCTTGCGAAATACGCCCGAGCTGGTGGGAAAGGTCCGTACGTCCAATCGTTCGACCGCAAATCCGTAACGCACGGCCGTCCGCTCTCCATCAGGCTGCGGCGTTGCGCGCGCCGCAGCCATCATCTCCCAAAATGCGCCGTCCACCGCGCTTCCCCGCTCATCGAACAGTTCGCCGGCAGGCGGTCGGTCGGTGGACAACAGCCGAACAAGCTTCTCACGCGAGATGGATTCCGGATAGTCCAAGAGGGCTTGCAACGACGGAACCGTCTTCTCCCACCGCGCATTCTGTTCACTGACTTGTTCCGGCGTCTGCAACACTTCATCCGGCTCATGCAGAGATTCCAGCCAGTAATCCGCCTTTTGCATCGCATCGGTCTCAATCGGCGCCTGATGCATGACATCACCTCCGGGAACCGCGTCAGCCGTCTGTCTTGAAAATGCTCGTGCCAGTCTTCGTCATCCCCCCGTGACATGAGATCCACCCATCTTCGGCAGGCGTTGCGGGTCGATCAGCGTTTGATTGACGCCTCAAACGCTCGATCAAAATGAGCCCGCCTGCCCCTCGAAGACTGGATCGCATGTCCCCAGGCTCCTGCTCAAACACCGCTGTCGCTAACCTCGCCGGGCATAGGGCACGGCGTCGGCCCTGCAAGCCTTGTCCACGGCGCTAACCTCGCCGGGCATAGGGCACGGCGCCGGCCCAGCCTGCAGACTGCCCTGCCTACCCTGCCGCAGACGGCTCGCCGACGGTCAGCACCGCGGCAAGAAAGTTCTGCGTCACCGAGCCCGCCGTGATGAGCGGATTGCGCCGCAGTTGATCCAGATCGCGCAGAATCACCGTGCGCTGCGCGCTCGACAGGGAGTGTTTCCCGGCGGTCCGCAGGGCGGAGATCGCGTAGAGCCCGGCGCTCCCCTGAAAAGACAAGAGACGCGCCCACGGCGCAATCTCCTTATATAAGGCCTGATCGGGCAATTTGGCCGCCAGCGTTCCATTCACGGCCATCATGGCCGCAAAATCGCGGGCCAACGGTGTTTTGGCAAGATCGGCCCCGCTCGCGCGCTCATGCCAGAAGGCGGACATGTCGGCGGCAAGATGCGATGGTTGCAAATTCTCGTCAAAGTACGAGCTGTTGTCTGCGGCAAACAGCGCCAGAGCGCCGGAAGCGGGACCGCCGATGGCGCGGATGGCCTGGCGCCACGCCTGCGTAGGGTCATAGTGTGCGGGATTCGCCAGGTATGCGCCTGCCGTCCACAGGGCGATCTCCGATGCGCGCGCCTGGAACATGGGATTGAACAGATATCCGGCCACGAGGGACGGAACGCCGGCGCCCCGGCCCACGAGAGGTCCCATGAACAGCTCCGGGTGTTTATTGATGACGTACGTGAAGTCATTGACAGGATAATTGTCCCATATCAACACACGATGGCCCATGTCCCGTTCGACTGCCGCAACCTGTTGCGCGGTGATGGTCTGAGACAAGGCCCACGAACCCGTCCAGATCGGCGTAACAGCAGGCGACAGGCGGTGCTTCAGGGTCTCCCAGAACGCGTTGTCCGTCAAGCCATAGTAGTCTGTCTGAGCGAGCAAGAGGCGAAAATGGGGATCCAACCGGCGCTCCTGGTTCCATACGTAATTGGCGAGGTCCGCCTCCGCCCACGCCAGGTTTCCGTGATAGCGGCGGTTGTCGGCCGCGTTCAGGTTCCCCGCGATATCGTCCAGGCTGAGCATGAACTCGTTGACGCCCGCCCCGCGCACTTGATTGATCTTCGCGAGCAGGGCGGCGCGGTCCCGTCGGCTGCTGTACGTGATATTCAGCCCCGGACTGACCGAATACACGAAACGGACGCCACTTGCGCGCGCTCCCTCGATCAACGCCCGCAACTTTGCAAAAGCGGCCGGCGGATACGGCGTCCGCCAGTCGATCCGGCTGTATGGGTCGTACTTTGGCGCATACAGGAATGTGTTCATGTGGTGCGCGCGTTCGAAGCGCATGATGGCGAGCGTGTCCGCCACACTCCACGACGGTCCATAAAACCCTTCGACGACGCCGGAGAGAAACGGCGGCTTCCACGCGGAAGAAGCGCGCCCGGCGGCATGCCGTTGCGGCTTTGCCGCACTCCGGGACAGCGGATGAACGTAGACCGAATCTAATCCTGCCAGAAGTGCGCCCACAGCGAGTGCAAAGACCGCGACGATGCCCATTTCGCGGCTGATTTTCACGCGGCATTCCTCCTTTGCACCCCCACCCCGTCCATCTATCGTTCTCTGCCGGCGACCGTCATACTCCCTGCCGTCAAGCGCCGTCCTGCGCGGACTCACCCGCCCCAACCGGAACAGGCACGGCGACGACTTTGCGGATGTGCGGCTTGAAGCAGGCAACCTGCCGACTGCCCGGATCCCCCTCCCACGGCGCCGGCTCCGGATGCTGTGTATGGCATCCGTCGTCCGCAAACGGGCAACGCTCGGCGAACAGGCATCCGGTCGTCTCTCTTGATTCATCCTGTTCGCTGGGCCGCGGGATGAAGCGATCCGGCCCCTCCGTCTCAAGACCATGAAGTACAGGAACGGCACTCAGCAATGACTGTGTGTAGGGGTGCACCGGCCGCTGGATCAGATCGTCCGTCGGCCCCATCTCGACGATCTCCCCACGGTAGATGACCGCGGTCAGTCCGCCCTGCGCCACATAACGTGCCGCAGCCACATCATGGGTAATAAAAATAATGGAGATATTCAGCTCCTTGCGCAACTGCGATAGCAGGTTCAATACGCCCAGCCGCAGCGACACATCGATCATTGAAACGGCTTCATCCGCAACCAGTGCCTCCGGTTCCACCGTCAGCGCCCGCGCGATGACGACGCGTTGCCGCTGACCGCCCGACAGTTGGTGGGGATACTTGTACAGCGACTCGCTCGCATCCAGTCCGACGAGGCGCAGCAATTCCACCGCCCGTCGCTCGATCCATGCCTGGTCCTTGCCGGAACGCCTCGCCTGCAGGCGAAGCGGATCAAACAAGGCGCTTGCGATCGTACGCGTCGGATTGAGCGCGGCATACGGGTCCTGGTGGATCAGTTGTACTTTGCGGAATTGGGCTCGCCTGCCGGCCACAGACAAATCCGACACCTTGATCCCATCGATCAGAACCTCCCCTCCCGTATACGACTCAAGCCCGGTTACAATGCGTCCGAGCGTCGTCTTGCCACACCCCGACTCTCCAATGAGTGCGAGCGCCCCGCCCCGCACGATGCCCAAGGATACGCCGCGCAGCGCGCGCACCTCGCCGCGGGACAGCGTGCCGCGCGTTCCGGGATAGGTTTTTTGCAGATTCACGACCTCTATCACGATGTCACCTCCAATGAACATGCGCGAGATCTGATCACATATCCTCCAAATGGCACGCCACACGACGGCCGGGAACCACTTCCCGCAGCACCGGAGTCACTGTATCGCAGATCGGCATCCGCACGGGGCAGCGATCGCGAAACACACAACCCTGCTGCGGAATCTGTCGCAATTCAAGCGGCGCACCGGGCAACGCGCGCGCATCCTCAAGCGACCCCGTCAGACGCGGGATGGCGCGGATCAACGCCTGCGAATAGGGATGCAGCGGCTTGCGCAACAATTCCTGCGACGGAGCGTCTTCCACGATCCGTCCAGCGTACATGACGACCACGCGGTGGGACAGCTCGGCCACCACGCCCATGTCATGGGTGATGAGCAGCGTGGTGAGACCCCTTTCGCGATGGATCTCGCGGATGATCTCCAAAACGTGGGATTGCGAGAGCACATCAAGCGCCGTCGTGGGTTCGTCAAGCAGGACGATACGAGGATGCAGCGCAAGAGCGAAAATGATGCTCACGCGCTGGCGCATTCCACCGGACAGTTCGTGTTGATAGGAAGTCAGCACGCGATCCGCCGGCAGTGCCATGCGCTCCGCCAACTCCGCCGCTTCACGCAGCACCTTGCGCTTGTCCTTGATGCCGTGCGAGCGCGCCAGATCAAGCAGTTGCGCCCCGACGCGCTTGAGCGGATTGAGCGTGTCCTGCGACGCCTGAAAGACCATCCCCGCGTGCTCTCCGCGAAACCGCCGCAGCCGTTCGCGGTCGAATTTGAGGATGTCCCCCTGCTCCGCATAGTCGATGGAGCCGGATCGAATGACTCCAGGAAATGTGACCGAATTGAGCATCGCCATCGCCAGAGTCGATTTGCCAGAACCGGATTCGCCGATGACGGCGGTGATCGATCCTTTCGGAATTTCGAGTTCGAGGTCGTGAACGGCGTCAAACAGTCCACTGGACGTCTGATAGGCGACAGACAGATTGCGGATGCGCACTTCCGGCGCGGTGCTCACAGCCGGTTGTTCGATCTGGGCGGCCATGCGTCAGACTCCTTTCAGGCGCGGGTTGAAGATCTCGTCCACAGCGTCGAGAACGAGGACCACGCCGAACGTTACGAGCATGATGCAGGCGAGCGGAGACATGAGGTACAAAAGACCGCTCGTCGTGTACATGGCCCCGGACTGGAAGAAGGCCATGTTCAGCATGACGCCCCAGTTGTTGTTTGAAAACGGCACAATGCCGAGAAAGAACAGCGTGATCTCCGAATAGATGCTGCCCGTCGTGGCAAACAGCAGGTTCATCACGACAAACGGCGCCACGTTAGGAAATATTTCCTTCATGATAATATGGCGGTTTGACAGTCCAAGCCCGCGCGCCGACTCGATGAATCCCCGTTCGCGCAGGCTGAGTGTCTGTGAACGAACCGCACGCGCCAATCCTCCCCAACTCGTCACGCCAAGCACAAATCCCAGTGAGAGTGG
>JAJZZT010000262.1 GCA_021797415.1 Bacillota bacterium | reverse complement strand
ATCTAAAAGGAAAGGAACGATGGCCGATGGACACGAAAACGGCGGATCTGGAATCAGGCATTCGCAAAGCTCTGAACCATCTGGAAGTGGCAGACCGCGTGCACCCCGATTCCGTTGACCACTTTTGTGAGATCGGCGCTGCGTAGAAGGTGTTGCGAGAACTGCTGGAAGTCTTGGAAGAGACCCAAAAACGTGCGGCGTGGGCGCTGGTCAATGCACTGGAACTCGTCTATGCAGGAGAGTTGGGTGATCGTCGGACGGATGAACACTTCGCAACAGTCATGGAAGTGCTCGGCGTAGTCCGTGTTGAAGACTACGAGGATGGCTGTCGGCAATACGAAGTATTGCTGCGAGAAGGCGGTGAGAGCGCATGACGATCAATCATCGCTTATGTTCTTCCATTCCGGAAAGTCCAAGAACTGTTCGAGAGACATTCCGAAACCCGCTGCAATCTTGATCATGGTCTGAAGACGCGGGTTGGTGCTTTTACTCTTTAAGATGCTATCGATCGTCGATTGCGTGACCCCGGCTTGAGTCGCAAGACGATTTGGGGTAATGCCCTTCTCTTTGCAAAGAGATTCGATTCGCAAGATTAAGGCTTCAGAAAGATTCAAATGCCATTCCGCCTTTAACGATATCTCGTTCTCATGTTACAAGATTCCAGAGAAAATAGTTAACGATTTATCGTTGACAAACGAAGTTCCAAGAAGTAGAATCAAATCAACGACACATCGTTGAGTGAGAAAGAGGGAATGCAATTTGAAGATCGGTGATGTGTTGCGGGATCGACGCAAGGAGCAGAGTCTTTCCCAGACCGCTTTGTCCCGTCTCACCGGAATACCGCAAACGACTCTCAGCGATTTTGAACGGTCTCGCATGTTGCCCAAGATCACGCACCTGCGAAAATTGGCAACGGTCTTGAGGATAGAGCCTTCCGAATTGCTGAAAGAGGACGAAATGCACGAATGAGGAGGTGATTCTGTTGACCATCAGTCAAGAAACCCTGATCCAACTGCTCTGCGACGCCGACCTGCGCGCGCGTGCAGAGGTATTGCAAGAGATGGCCAGAACACTCAGCGTCGCGCAAATCAAAAAGATGGCCCAGTGACCGGGGCGGATGGGAATCCGCCCGCACATCACGCAAGGGGGAATGACTGATGGAACATTCACAAGACTTGGAATTCAAAGGGACTTATACGGAATCGCTGCTGCGATTCACGCCCGATGAAGTGGTGGAGATCCTGGTTGCGGAGGAGATCCCTGCTGCGTAGGCGTCATGGGATTTATCGTACATGCTCACCGCGAACTTGAAAAGCCGGATGTATACACATTCCATTCCATAAGAAAGGGGGTGAAGTCGATGACCAATCAGGAAAGGGAGAACCGCGATTTTGGCCGGGCGCTGCGCGAGCTGCGCCACGAGGCCGGCGCGACACAAGATCTTGTCGCGCACTGCGCGGGATACGAGCAACCGCACGTCTCTCGCGTCGAGTATGGGCTGACACCAGCCAGCGTGCCGATGCTGGCAGGCTACGCGAAGGCCACGCAAAATCCCAAGGGGGTTCTTGCGTTGGTGGAGACGGCGATTCAAAGAAATGGCCGCGTGTCGTAAGCACGCGGCAGGAGGTTGTGAACTCCACTTGCCATATATAGTGGTTACTCCGGGGGAAGAACACTAGATATGGTGTACTGTCTCAGTTTAGCAGTTCGCCAAAAGAAAGTAAAGGGGTTGGGGACCGTGGAGAAACTGACGAATTCGCGGATCATGGCGCGGCAGATGTGTCCGACGAAGGAATTCTTGCAATACAGTGAAAGGCTCCGTCCCATCGGTGTTCAGTGGGCACTCTCCATTGGTACGGCCTGGCATGCGGGACTTGAAGCTTGGGGACAGGGCGCCGATGAAGACGCTGCGGTACAGGTGGGGTTGGCGACGCTGGAGTGGATCGAGAGTACCGATCCGGAGACCATGTTCAAGCTTGAATTGGAACGAGCGCGGGTTGAGGTCATGGTCAGACAAGCCATTCGTCGGTTTCTTCCCAGGAATATGACGGCGGTGGAAATGGAGTTTGAGGTTCCGATCCTCAATCCTCGTACGGGGAAGAAGAGCCGTAGTTTCGCATTGGGTGGTAAGGCAGATGGCGTAGCGGAGATCAATGGGAAACTGTGGTTGATCGAAAACAAGACGACCGGATACACACTTGATCAGTTTCGCGAAGGGTACGGGCTGAACAATCAAATTTCGTTGTATCTCCACGCGGTGTCACGCTACATCGGCAAGCCTTTGGCCGGTGCCATCCTGCGGGTGGTGGCCAAGACCCGAACGGAGCCAAAAAAATCCAAAGGCGAAGTTGTTGAATCGTGGGATGACTACAAGGCGCGCCTCATGGACCTTTACGATATGGAGTCCGAACGTTTTCTTACCGAGGACACGGTGTATCGGACGCCGGACCAGTTGGCCCAGTTTGAAAATGAGTTATGGACGGAAACGCAAGAGAGACTTTGGCAACAAAAGTCAGGCGTGATCCGCCACAACACCAGTAGTTGCGGTGATTATGGTGGCTGTCCCTTCAAGTCAATCTGCCTCGGTGTTGGAGGAGCGAAAGAATCCCTTTTCAGAGTCAGCGAGACTACGCACGATGAGTTGCCATCCGAATCCGCGTAACCAAAAAATGGAGGAATGGTCATGGGATGATCGGGGCGTCCACCGCCGTAGCAAATTGTCACCTAAAATCTCTGGTAGCAAACCACATTTCAAGGAGCGAAAAACCATGACAACGAAAGCCATCACGCCGTTCGACGAAACCCTTTTGACGAAACTGGCGGTTTCGCCGGCACAGGCGCAGGAACTCTTGGACGCGGGAATCAGTCTGCAAGAATACGCAGATATGCAAGCCAATGCCGCGCTGTCCGAGGCGGAGCACAGCGAACCGGTTCCTGTTCGTTACAAACTGGTCGGCCAAGGCGGTACGCCGTTTTTTGTAAACGATGCCACCGGAGAGGCCGCCAAGACATTGACGGTGCGCGTGGCCTTTTACCATTCGGCGAGGGTGATGTTTGATCAATCTGATGAAAACAGCGACGACAAGAAACCGCCGCTTTGCACGAGTCACGACGGGAAAATCGGACAGTACCAAGACGAGAACGAGGTGAAGGCGTTTCGTGAGTGCGCCTCCTGCCCGTTCAACCAGTTTGGCAGCGACCCGAAAACGGGAATTGGAAAAGCCTGCAAATCATTACGCCGACTCTACGTGCTGGTCGATGGCGCCGAGGACATTCCGGCCATCATCAATTTGCCGCCGTCGAGCCTCAAGGTTTGGGATAAATTCGCCTCCGCCGTTCGATTCCGTGGACAGATGGTATCCAACTACGAACTGAAGTTGTCTTTGGAAGGCAAATCGCGCGGTCAATTTCAATGGGGCGAACTGAATCAGCCGGAGATCCTGCGCGAATTGTCGCCCGTCGAACGGGCGAAGATCATGCGGATCGGGCGGGAATTGGAGGAACATCACCGGGAGATTACGGTCGGGGTGGAGGACTATCTGCATCTCGATTTGCCGGTTTCCGTAGAAGGGCAGGTCGCGGCGCAGTAAAAAACGGTTCTGGCGGGCTTCCGGCAAAAGCCCGCCTCCAGCGCCGCAAGGCGCATCGCGGACGGGTGACATGAGGCCAGGTACAGGCGGTTCGAATCCGCCGCGTCCCGCGATAACCACCGAAAGGAGAGGGAATTATGCCCGCCAAAATTCAAATTGAGTACGACGAGAACGATCTCAAGGAACTGATTCTCGAAGACCTGCGCAGCAAGATGCCGGACGTCGATCTCGCTAATTCCGATATCCGGATCGAGGTCAAAAGTGGGCAAAATTACAAGAGCGAATGGGAGACGGCGGTGTTCCGCGCGAGGGTCGAAAACGCCAAGGAACGAACAGATGCTGCCCTGAAGCGCGTTCGTGAACTTTAGTCAAAAAGCGGCAAAGGAGTGTCCAAGATGCACCACTTAACTTTTGTTCTGCTAGACGCCAAGACGGATCCTTCCGATATACCCCAGGCTACCGCTGCTGCCATGGCGCTATTTGACGAAAATCTTGATGTTCCGCATATCGTCGCTACTGCTGAAGAGGTCGTCGCGAATCGGGATCAAGTCGTCGCGCAATATCCCGGGTACGCCGAAAAATACGCCGACCTTGATACGTTTGTGCGTGATTGGCATGGCCACAAAGGACTGGACGAGCACGGCAACGCACTGAGCACGCGCAATCCAAACGGGAAATGGGACTGGTACACAATCGGCGGGCGCTGGGGTGGACTCCTGGTTGTGGGATGGCAAGATGTCAACAGTGCGCGGTTGAAAGACATAAATCCTGCGCGCCTCTATGCCACCGGGATCTTGCTGGCGGATGGAAAGTGGCTGGACACGGAAGCTTCCGTGCCCTATCCGAAGGGATTGGCGAAACTGCGCGAAACAGACCCTGACAAATACGAAAGTAGACTGGCCGAATGGGAGAACAAAAAACGGGCCATCTGGCAGGCTAAGTTTGGTCACATCCTAGAATCCGCCAAACAGCAGGTTCCGCAACAATGGCTCACGGTCGTAGATCGGCATCACTAACCGCGCTTCCCGCGGGCCGAGCGACATCAGCCCGCCCCAACGCCAAATAGGCGTATTCAAACCAAGGGAAGGGGTTTTTTCGATGGTCGCATCTTTAGAAGAATTGGAACACCAGTACCAGGAAGCGCAAGCCGCCGAAGGCTACCAACCATTGCCCGATGGAAACTACCTCTGCGAAGTCACCGAGGCGGAGTTGCGGGACAACAAGAATACGCCCGGCCAGCATCTGTTCGCCCGCCTGCAAGTTCTGACTGGCGAGCGCAAGGGCGCTTCTATCTATCATCGGCGCGCCATCACCGAGAAGACGCTCCCGTTTGTTAAGGCGGACGCCAGAGCATTTGCCCTGGAAGACCTGGGCATCGTGGCGCTCGCCGATCATTGGCCAAGCCTCGTGGGGAGAGAGGTGATCTGTCGTCTTCGAACCCCGAAAACCACTGATGGTGCGGAGAATCAAAACAGCTACCTTTTCTCGGCAGCGCCAATGCAACGGAGGTATGGGGACCGGCTTCTGGCTATGGCGCGAGAAAAGGGTTTTGCGAAGGAATCGGTCGAGCAGATGGCCCGAGCACAATACCGGGCGGAATTACGCCAATTGACGACCACGCAATTGAAGGATCTGGGCAACCAGATCAAGGCGGCCGGGGCCGTTCCCGCGCCGACAGATCATCTCCCGTTTTAAGTCCCCCGCGGGGCGGTGTGCAGAAATGCCGCCCCGGTGCCGGATTCGTCGTCCAGGAGGCGAACACGATGCGCACTTTGCTCAAGCCTTTCTATCACAAACGAGTACGGTTTAGCGCCATCATCAAGGAAATTCACAGAGATGAGGGGTCGCAAAAACGGGTTTTACTGGTCCATGTGTGCCAAAACGGGCGCTACGTGACCGGGCAGGCTTGGGTGTACGTGCCGCCCTTTCACCCGCTGGCTTCTTGTGAAGGAGGGAAAGCCCGATTCACTGCCAGGGTCGACATGTATTTTAAGCAAGATCGGGATCGCAGACTGCTCGCGGATTACTGTCTGGAAGAGATCCAAGACGTTGTATTGCTGTCGGACTCACGCCGAGATGGGGTTGGGATGAACAGACATGCATGATCTTTCGACCATTGCTTTCACGGGGCACAGGCCCCCAAAATTTGGCGGATACAACGAACACGATAACGACACGATCATCGCCGTCAAACGGTCGCTTGAACAGATGGTCGATCTGCTGGCTAAGACGGGAACAAAGACGTTTCTATCCGGTATGGCGCTCGGCGTCGATACGTGGACGGCCGAGGCTGTGCTGGGCTGGAAGAAGCGGTATTCGCAGATCCGGCTTGTGTGTGCCGTGCCGTTTCAAGGATTCGAGATGAAATGGCCGGGCGCATCCCAAGAAAGATTTCACGCGATTCTGGAACGCGGGGACCAGGTCGTCATCGTCTCCGGAGGTGGCTATTCACCAGAGAAGCTGCAGAGGCGGAATCAGTGGATGGTTGACCATGCGGATGGGCTTCTGGCCGTTTGGGATGGGAGTCCGGGAGGAACCGCTAATGCCGTTCATTATGCGGAGGCGGTCGGGAAGCCGATTCATTTTGTTCGATGGTAACCAAAAATAAGGAGCGTGTACCCCGTGATCAACGTCAGCCAAGAAGCATTGGTCGAAAGTCGCGCGTTGCGCGATTCGTTCTCGAAACAGGAAAGGGCAGCGAAAGTTTTGGAGAAGGTCAAGGCGTTGACGCCGCTGACCGACGATTTGCACGCGACCGTGGAGATGGCTGCGGAGTACTACGAAGTTTACAAAAACACGATCGAGCTGTTAATCGCTGACCACCGTGACGAGTTGGAAGCTGACGGTTTGTGTATTTTGCGCGGTGATGAACTGACCGTCTTGAAGACAGTGGGTACAATTCCCAAAAACACAGCTTCGCTAACCGTTATCCCCCGCCGAGCGCTCCTGCGCATCGGCATGCTCTTGCGCGATAGCGAGGTGGCCAAACAGGTGCGCACCGCTCTGCTCGACACCGAAGCGGAGGCGCGCAAATTCACCTGGACGAAAATTGCTCGCGAGATCGATGCGGTCGCAAGAATGCATCGCCAGTCCGCCAAGCAAAAGCAAGAAGCCTTGCGACTGGCTGCGCCTTGATCACTCAACAAACCTCGTTAAATCCAAAATTTTCATCATTCGTCTGACGGCGTTCGCAAGTGTAAAGGGCCAAAGCGAGAGGAGAAGATCGAAATGGGGAAGGCCATTCAACTCACAATCAACAACGAGCCCTACAAAATGGAAGTCAAGGAGTTTCGGGGGCAGCGTGTCGTCACGTTTCAGGACATCGACAAGTTGCATCGGCGCGTAGAAGGGACGGCAAAACGCAATTTCAATGAAAATCGTTTACGGCTCGTCGAAGGAACGGATTTCTTCGCAGTTCCACGAAATGAATTGGGTACGAATTTCGTACCCAATTCGTCGGACCGGGGGAACCCGGATATTAAGATAATTTTGTTCACGGAGTCTGGCTACCTCATGCTGGTCAAATCCTTCACAGACGAGTTGGCTTGGCAAGTGCAGCGCGAACTGGTGCACGGTTACTTTCGAGGGCGGGAGACGATTCAGGCTCTCTCAATCTCCATGTCCCACATCCTTCGCGAAGTGAAGGCTTCTGCCGAGTTGTACCGCCTGTCCGGCAAGTCCAAGCAAGAAGCGTTCTGCTTGGCGGTCCTTCGCGTTCAGGAGCATTTAGGTGTGGATCTGAGCGACTTTTTGCCTCCTGAGCCGCAACCGGGAGAACGCACGGAATTGGACCGGATCATCGAAAACTTGATCGCGTATGCCAAGGGACCCACCATCCGGCCATTGCCATCGCAACCATCGTTGCCGGAACCGCCGGAAGGCTGGCATGGCTTTTGGAAAAACGGGTGCATTGTGGTGCTTTACCCCCAACTCCTTCCTGAGTCTCTCGTTTTGACGCTTGAAATCAAGCATGAACTGGCACGCGCAAAGGCGCTTGTCACGCAACGAACGAACAGGTTCACCTGCGTGATAAAAGACCCTTTTGCGCACACCGTGCGGCGCGCTTACGTGGTATGTGTTGACAGGGGGTGACCGGGATGAGCGAGTTGAATTTCGATCCCCGCCCCGACCTGTCGGACGACTCGTGGCTCTGGGACTGGCTGTTAAAGCGGCTGTCCGGCGAGGAACAGATCTTGTTCCACGGATTCCGGTGTGCCGGGTTTCGTTTTCGGCAGCGCGACGGCCAGGTGGTGATGGAGCCGACGGTTCTGCCGGGCATCGGATTTTCGACCTTCGAGGAATATCGGGAATTCAGGGAATCTTGGATGGTTCCGAATGCCGCCGTCATCCAAGGAACACTTCAAAAGATCGCGGACACGTTTTCGGCCATTGATCAGGGACGTATCCACGCAAGTTGATGCGTCCCCCAAACCGCCATCTATACCTACACTACTATCAAGGAGCCATCATCATGCCCACACAAAACTGCTTAACCCATCCAAAGTTTCGCACGCTCCCGCCTGTTGAACGAGAGGTGCTGTTTCGGCAACACAAGCGGCAATCTTGGGTCGACATAGCCGATGAAATGGGCGTGTCCGAGCGCCAAGCGCAGCAGATCTGCGAGCGAGCCCTCGCCAAACTGCAAGAAATGCCCGTAAAGGTGAGTTCCGGCGGCAAGCGATAGAGTTTTGTCCAACCATCATCCAAAGGCCCGCACAGGGCTAAACAGGAGGCGAGGGCATGGGTTTCATCGAGACATACACAGGGTGCGCAGTCGATTCGTTTGACCCGGACCCAAAACAGATTCATCCGGATGATATCTTTCACGCATTGGCGCAAATCAACCGGTTTGGCGGCCACACTAAAATCCCGTACACCGTGGCCGAGCACAGCCTGCTGGTTCTGGGAATTCTCAAGGCTCAGGGCCACGATGAGACGGTGCAACTCCAAGGATTGATGCACGATGCGGCGGAAGCGTATCTCGGAGATATTCCGACGCCGATTAAAACGGCGTGGCCGGGATTTTCCGCAGCGGAGGAGCGTTTGTTGCACGCGATATTTGATCAACTGAAGATCCCCTGGTGGACGAACGGGCAGCGGGAAACAGTGCACACGGCGGATCAAACGGCGCTGCATGCCGAGGCGAGGATTCTGATGCCGCTTCGAGTGTGGCGCGTTCCCGAGGTGGATTGGGAATTGATCCGCGAGGCGCAGGCGGTCGCGGGGAAGCTCAGCATGCGGTACTGGTACGGACGGCTTGTTGCGGTCAGCATGGTCGGATAGCAACGGGGGTGGCTTTGTGAATTCCGAACAGGCACAGCATCACTCGCTTGTGGATCGCCAGGCGATGTCCGCGTTTTTCGACGGTTGGTTTGGCGACCTGGGAGAGGGGTATATCGAGGTTCGCCCTGTCAGCGACAAAGAAAATCACGATCCACTTCACATCGGCGCTTTGGCCAACGCGCGTCAGTCCTTTTCCGTTGATCATCCGGATGCCCTGTTTGAGCATGTCGCCACCCACCATGCCAACGCGCATTTATCAGGCCGCACCGGTTGGTATTGGGGAATTTCGCCAAGAATCAAACCACTTACCCGCCGCGAAGTCGAAGGGAAGACCGTCTGGGAAGGCGGCAGCACGGACGATGTGGACGTGTATGTCGGCGCTTGGGCCGACATTGACGCGCACAGCGACGAGGACAGACCGAAAGTTCAACATGCTTTCGAAGTATGTTCGTTACTCGAACAAATGGGGTTCAATCCCACATTTCGCATCCGATCCGGCGGAGGCGACGGATTTCATATCTATTATAAATTCGTAGAACCGGTTGACACAGTGCGCGGGCGTCAAATCGTGCGAAAACTGGCGCTCTTGATGCAGTCGGATCCCAAAGTGGCCGATCCGCCCCGGATCATGCGGATTCCGGGCACGATCCACAGCAAAACCGGGAACCTGATTCCCGTGACGATAGAGGAACAAAACGAAGTCGCCTATCACGCCACGGATTTCGAAGAAGCGGTTGAGGATTTGTCCGAACGGTTTCATGTGGTTCTTGACGACGACAGGCACACTCAATACAGGTTTTATGACGGACTTTCATGGGCGCCGATGCCGATTGAAGTCGTGCGCAACAAACTGCCCGCAGTCTGTGCTCGCTTTGGGAAGTTTGTTGCGAATCCAAGCGATGTGAACGAAGCCGAATGGGCGTACATGTCGTCCACGATTCGTTCGCTGCTGGGAGACGATGGTTTTGCGCTTTTTGACGAGTGGAGTCAGGGATACCAAAACGGGTCTGAGCATTATACCTACAAAAAAACGCTTCAAAAGTGGCAGCGAACCGGCGTCCAGCATCCACCGCGCTGCGCCACGTATCAGGAGGTCGAGGATCGCCCGGAGTGCAGGTCCTGTCCGTTTTCTAACCAAGGCAAGAGCCCGAATATGGTCCTGCGGGCAGAGCACGGCAAGCAGCTGGGCCAAAACCGCCCGTTTGGCGCCCCTTCCTATGTGGAAGCGATTCAAGAGGGTTATGAGTCTGACGGGGTGGAGTGGTTGCAGGAGCACAAGGACCTTGTGAATCGGGCGCAACGGTTTGAGGCCGGCGAATTTCGGATGTGGGCGGAAGGAGAAGGGATTGCCTCTCTCCTGGGTGGAGAATCAGAGAGAGAGCCGGAGACGGTGGACGAGGACTATTTGGATAGCCTGGGGACGGATGCGCCCCCTCATCGCCTCGCTTCACCGTCGCGCCCGACCTTCACGGTTTATGACGGCGGAGCCACCGCGGTGGATCTCAAAGGCTTGCCGCCGGATGTGCGAAAAAAGCAGATGGTACAAAACGCGGAGTCGGTCATTGAGCGGTTATTCGATGAGATTGGCGCAGAGGAAAAGGATGCTTCCCAATTCAGTGATCCCGCCATCGCCTATGCGTTTGCGGTGCTCCAAGAACTGAACACGCCTGCGTTTCAAAAACTTTCGGCGGTCGCCAAGGAGTCGCTAAAGCGCGCCGGCATGAATGTCACGGTATTCAGCCGGAAAATCCGGGATCAAATCAAGGCCGTCAAAGTGCAACTCCAGGCGGTCAACATTCCGGCCAAAGGGAAGGAATTCAACCGGATCGGGAACAAATATTATCCGGCAGACGTGCAGATGGCGCCGCTTCCGACCAAGTATCCCGATGCCTATTATTATGTGGAAAACGGCAAAATGTTCAAACGGGAATGGAAGTCCACGAAAGAGGCAGTGGTCGAAATTTCGCAAGAGGTCTCGGACACGATCGTGGCTGTGGTCAACCTGCGGGAGCCGTATAGAAAAGAGGCCGGGTTGGATCAATTGCCTCGCATTCTTCATGTTCGCATCAAAGAAACGCGCGGATGGGTCGATTTGAACATTGAAGTGGCTGAGACAATGGATTATCGCAAGTTGAACCAATACACGAATCACGGCCTGCCGCTGACGACAAATAATGCGACGGCCATGCAGGGGTATCTCTCCGAATCCGCCAGCTTGATTTGTCGATGCGACGAACTGGAGGATTTAATCACTACCTACGCGCCGCATATGGGGTGGATTGGACGCGATCCGAACGAGGAATGGGATTATCTTGTTCTTGAAGGTGCAGTCGGTGGAACGCCAGTCCAGTACATGCAGTCCCCTTTCGCGGGTGACGCCAACGTGATAGGCGCACTGAGCGTGCGTAGAGGCGATGCTAAGGAGCAAGCCAAAAACATTATCCATGATCTATTGGATGAACCGGAAATGGCAACGTTTATCGGGTTTGCCGTGGGCAGTCCATTGACCTTCCCGCTCAGTGCTGTGGGAAATCTAGGGATGCGTGGATTCGTCGTAGAGTTGGTGAGCGGGGAGGGAGCAACAGGGAAGACGACCGCCTCAAAAATGGCGATGAGTTTGTTTGGAGGGGTGTCTGAAAATGAAAATCTGGACATCCTGCGCCTGACAATGAATTCATTCGCTCCGAGAATGTATGCGGGCGGCGGCGTTCCCGCTTTTTACGATGAACCGCAGGCCACAAGGTCTACGCATAAACAGAATGAAGGAGATTTAAAAACCATTTTGTTCGAGATTGCAAAGGGGAAATCCAAAGTGCGGGGTAGTGCTTTGGGCGCCAACCGTATGCAGACGGATTTTGGTGGCTTGCTGCTCATGACAGCGAATGCCTCCTATGCCGACCTGTCGGCTGACGAGGTGGGTGACGGCGAGATGCAGCGATTGATCAGCCTACGCCCCAGATTGGAGAATAGTACGCAGCGCGGCGAAAAGATGGAGCAGATGGAGAAGGGTTGGTCACAAAACGCCGGTTCGCTCCATCCGTATCTGGCGAAGAAATACCTGGATTGGGGGCGGACAAAGAAGGATCGGGAAAAGCTTGGAGAATTGCATCAGATGTACGCGGAGCGTCTAAAGCAACTGATCAAACTGGAAGCTGCCATGAAAGAGGTGCCTTGGGATCCGACGTGGGATGGGAAGCTCACGCGCTTTGCTAAATTAAACGTCGTGGGAATTCTGGGCATCGCGGCCTTGGCAGAAGTGATTTCCGAAATGCTACCCGACCGAAAAGAAGAGGCACAACGCCTTGTTCATTTGGTCAGCGCCCATCTGTCTGAAGTGATCTTTCGGCAGATTTTGAGCGGAGAACGTTTGGTCAGTCCGGCGGAACGGGCGAGAGATTATCTCGAAGAGGTGATCCTCAGCCGAGGCCACGAGATTTGCCGGTTTGGGCACGACGCGCGAGAATCAGACAAGGACAGAACCGAATGGATCGGCTATTGGAAAGGAGACAACGAGATTGCATTTCTACCAAGCAAGTTGCGCGACATCCTGTCTGAACGCGGATTCGCCGTATCACAGGTGTTTAAGACCTGGAGTGAAACGGGCGTGATTCGCAAGGGGAAGGATCAAACTGCGTTGGCTGTGAAAATCCCTCAGTTGGGAAATAAAGCGATTAAGGCAATTGTGTATAAGCCCCGGGACTGAACGAATTGTCCGCGCATCCCCGTTCTTAGGCGCGGAACGCCAAGAGGGGGTCAAGCGGACGACCTTTGTTTTGTTTTTTTGTGCTATGCTTATAGCACTAGGGCTGGAGCGGTCCGAAGTCACGCTTGGGGAGATCTAGATAAGACGCAGCGTGAGAGATCCTCGTGTTGCGCACAGGTCGTAGAGCCAGGAAACTCCGGTAGTGATGCCGGAAACCGCCACTACACCGCAAAGCGTTTAGTGGATGGAAAGTTCATCGAACTGCCCTCTCTCCATGACGGAGAGTGGCTATTTTTTTGCCAACATGGTTACCAAGGATCGGTGGAGGTTACCAGAAACCCTAAGGAACCTCACAGTCACCATTCTGTAACTACGTGTGGTATCGATACCAATGCTGATATGACGGGCTTTTTCGAATAGGTAACCGTTTGGCCCTCTTGGGGAAAGGGTCTATAGAGAGAAATGAAATAAAAATAAAAAGTGCACATCAAAAGTGGTTAATATTAGTATATTAAAATAACAGATACATCAATGTATTGTTAATCAAATTATGGTATAAATAGTATTGTAAAAAATGGGAGTGGTATTAGCGATTCCGCTCGTTTCTCTATATAGGGCATTTCTACAATGGTTACAATGGTTACCGACAAGATAAACGTTGATTTGTAGCCGTTTGTAGGACTTTTTACATGGTTACCAAATGGTTACTGGAGAGAATTTAAGGTTACAGGACGGTTACTGTATATAGATTGAGAGAAAAAATCTCTCTTTATCTATATATAGCGCCGCCCATCCCTTCTCTGACGTGATCTTTCTGGCCATAACCCATCGGTTGTTGACCGTCCACCGCTCGGCAAAAGGCTTCTTGTCGGCATTTTGTCCCGTATGCTGCCAATTTCACCACCACGGTTCCGGGGCGGGACACCGGGCGGCGCATTGCGTTGTAAAGCATTGGAACGGGTACGTGCTGGACGAGCCGTATCTGATTGCCGGGTAGTGTCGGGCATGGGCTGCGAAGGGGATCTGTTGCCTCACAAAAACGCCCTGGCACCACCGGGAATCGATGGACACGTTGTCCGCCAGGTCATGGACAGGCAATCCCGTCAGCAGGTGGACATTTGCGATCGAGGCGCGACGAACAAGCCTGGGGATGCGAAACTGGGGTAATGTCGACTCACGACAATGGCGACAGATCACAATGAACGTGATTCTTAGGTTCTGACTCTCGTTAATCGTCAACCGATGCTGTAATATGGAATGTGCTTGGAGAGTCATGACGCATGAAATATGTGCTAAACTTCGATGGATGAAATTGGCTCCACGGGGCGATTTCCAACATGAAGTTGTCTTTTTCCGGTATGGGTCAAGGAGAAGCACCCACGGGCGTATCTGAGCGAGTGCACGTACCGATACAACCGGTGGCGCTTACAGCGCGAGTGGTTCTGTTGCAAGCATCCATTTATTACAATTTAATTACAGTTGCTGAGATGATGGAGATAGCCACATTTCCTTATATAAAGCGGTCGCTTCAGGGGCATTTTTCGCACTTTCGGCAGACTTCGCCGCTCTCTGGCGGTGATATAATGAACAAGCGGATGACAACACGAACGTTAAAAAGACGCACCAAATCGGGGCCCAACAATAGACTTTATCAGAAGACCTTGCAGCAACTGGTTGATGGAACGGCCACATCGGCAAAAATTGTTAGTTGAACTTCGTCCACAGCCCGTGAAATCGTATAGACATGAATCCGGGCAGGGGTGGCTGTGATTGCATGAAAGGTCGGTCAACGACGCAGTTCTATTATGACAGGTAGATTAGCGAATCTGAAAAAAGGATGGAGATGCGACATCATGTCCAATACAGAGCGTAAACTTGACGAAAACGATTCGTTTGATCTTGTTGAATTGATTGAGGCTGAAATACTCCGCGTTTTCAAAGATGGATTGAATGGTGATAGCAAAGAATATGAATTCCTTCAGCAGTACGGAATTTCAGAGGCTGACGATGTGCGCTTACAGATTATTGGTGAATATCAGCAGGCGATGTCGGAAGGGGAAGATGCCGAGTATCTTGAATCTGAGAATGAGGAGGCTGGGGTAGATTCCCTGTCGGGTTTTTTACTTGACGATGATCAAGTTGGTGTTTTTCTTCAAACTATGTTAGCGCGGTATAGATCGATTGGCAGTGAGTATGTTCCAGATTAATAGCTCAAGATTCGGTGCGGCCGGGCAAGGTTGTGTAAATTTAGCAGGCGGAAACCCTGCCTGGTAAGACTAACACCCATGCCCCTGCGGAGCACAAGATTATGATAAAAATGTCGTATAGCCACCCGTTTACGTTTGCTCGCCCATAGTCCATAATGAATACCAAGCAGGACATCGATTCGAGAAATGATCGAGGAGACGAAAAACTGCGTTTAGTACCTTGCTGCCAACTCCATGTAATCACGTTTAATTCTCTCCGGCATTACGCGAAACTCCTGTAACAGCTTGTTAGCGTATGTTAGGGGGAAATCACCCTTGAAGACTCGGGAAAACATTAGAACGTCGGGATTAGGAAATTTTTTAATGAAATATTCAATATTACACTTTAATTCGCTCTGTTCATCTTCCCCTAGATCG
>JAJZZT010000235.1 GCA_021797415.1 Bacillota bacterium | reverse complement strand
GCTCCTCCACCGCGAACCGCACCTCGCCCTTCGCCACGCGCGCGGCGATGTCCGCCGCCACCGCGCCGTCGTCCGCCGCGCCGCGCCGGCGCGCCTCGTCGACCAGATCCAGCGGATTCTGCTTAAACTGCGGGTAGGACGGCTGCCAGCCGAGCCGGACGGACAAGGCGGCCATATCCGCCGGGTGCATGGACTGAAAGCGCGTCCCGTAAGGCGTGCCGATCGTGTTCGCGTCCAATTCCTCATAACGGTACTGGTCCGTCACAAAGTAGAAAAACATGGTGCCTTGCATCTGGCGCGCAGGCCGGGTCCAGTCCAGCGCAAACGCGACCGTCGCCCATCCTTCCAGGGGCCGCACCTTCTCCTGCCCCACATAGTGCGCCCAGCCGCCGCCGTTGACGCCCTGCGACCCGGTGAGCAGCACGAGGTTGATGATGCTGCGGTAGATGAGGTCGCTGTGGTACCAGTGGTTGGTGCCCGCTCCAAGAGCGATCATCGACTTGCCCTGCGTGCGCGCGGCGTTGTCGGCAAACTCACGCGCCACCCGGATCGCATCCGCGCGCAAAACTCCGGTGATCGCCTCCTGCCACGCCGGTGTGCACGGTTTCGGGTCGTCGTAATCCGCGGGATAGTCGCCCGGCAGGCCGCGGTTCACGCCGCAATGGGCCAGCAGAATGTCGTAGACCGTCGTGACCAGGACCGTTTCGCCGCCCGCGGCCGCAATGCGCTTTACGGGCACGCCACGCCGCACAAGCAGCGCGGTGGAATGCTCATCCGCAAAATGCGGGAATTCAACCTCCACCGCTTCGGCTGTTCCGCCATTTTCATCCAGTACGCTGAGCGCGGGATGCAGACGCTCGCCGGCCGCGTTCTCCAGTTTCAAGTTCCACTTGCCCGATTGATCCCAACGATAGCCGATGCTGCCCACCGGAACAGCGGGAGCGTCCAGTCGTTCGTCCCACAAGACCGGCTTCCACTCGGCGCGCTGCTCGGCGACGCCGAGATCGCTCGCCGTCAGAAGACGGTCCATCCGCCAGGCCCCGTCAACCTCGCGTAACGTCACCAGAAACGGCAGATCGGTAAACCGTTTTACATAATCCAGAAAATACGGCGTCTGCCGCTCCACGTAAAACTCTTTCAGGATCACATGCGTCATCGCCATGGCCAGGGCGGCGTCGGTGCCCGCCCTGGCGGGCAACCAGCGGTCGGCAAACTTGATGTACTCCGCGTAGTCGGGACTGACGCCGACCACTTTTGTGCCGTTATAGCGTGCTTCCACCATGAAATGGGCGTCCGGTGTGCGGGTCATCGGCAGATTTGTGCCCCAGATGATGAAGTATTTGGCGTTGTACCAGTCGGCGCTCTCTGGAACGTCCGTCTGTTCTCCCCAGATCTGCGGCGACGCCGGCGGCAGATCCGCATACCAGTCGTAGAAACTCAGGACCGATCCGCCGACCAGCGAGAGAAAACGCGAACCGGCCGCGTAACTGACCTGCGACATGGCGGGAATGGGACTGAACCCGGCGATCCGGTCCGGGCCGTAGCGTTTGATGGTGTAAATCATCGACGCGGCGATCAGTTCGCCCACTTCATCCCACGGCGCACGCACGAAGCCCCCTTTGCCGCGTGCGCCGACATACTCGCCCCGCCTGTGCGGATCGGCGACGATCCGCTCCCAGGCGGCGACTGGATCGGCCGTATTTCGTTCCTCTCTCCAGCGTGCGAGCAACTCCTTGCGTATATACGGGTATTTGACGCGCAACGGGCTGTATGTATACCAGGAAAAACTCGCGCCGCGCGGACACCCGCGCGGTTCGTACTCGGGAACGTCCCGGCCGAGCGACGGGTAGTCCACCTGTTGCGTCTCCCACGTGATGATGCCGTCTTTTACATACACCTGCCAACTGCACGACCCGGTGCAGTTGACGCCGTGCGTCGAACGCACCACCTTGTCGTGCTGCCAGCGCGCGCGGTACATGTTCTCCCAGTTCCGCGGCCGCCGGCTGAGTTCCGTCCAGCCGTTGTTCATGCGCGAACCGGGCCGCAAAAACAGGATGCGCTTCCAATAAGGGATCTGTTCGCTCATCGGACCGCCCCTCCCTCTTTTTGCGCCAACGGGTTGAAATCTTCTCCCACGAGACGGAACGATTCCCCCTGCGCCTCCAGTTCGTTCAGAAAGGTTTCCCAATCCGGAACATTCGCCGCGACCAGGATCAACCGTTGCAACAGATCGGATTCCCGCAATTCGCCAAGCCGGCGCGATATCTCCGGCGGCACCGCGCCAAACCGCATCTCCAGCACGGCGAGCAGATCCTCCCGGTCAAGTTGCGCCGTGCGCTCATTGCGATCCTCCGCCGCCCTGTCGTCCCCTGCCATATGAGTTCTCCTTCCTGTTGTCCATCCATCATATGGAAATCTACCTTTTGACTGTCCGCCTGCCCCCGGGTTTTCGGACGCACCCTGATGATGTCATTCCAGGGGACCTGGGATAAAGTCCACCAGAAGGCGCCCCTGACATGTGCGCTCACGGGACGGCTTCGCCGCCCCGGAACAGGAACGACTCCTCGTCGCGGCTGTGGATGCCGTTTAAGAGCAGCATCGCCTCGAAGCGCTCCGCCACGCCGTGCCGCCAGCCGCCGCGCGCCAGGATCTGCCTGATTTCTTCAAGCAGTTGGCGCAACAGATCATGGTCGCGCTGCAGCCTCTCCACGAAGTGCGCGCGATCCGGCCGCGCGCGGACAACATCCCGGTAGAGCCCTTCTTCCTCCGCTTCCGCATGCCTGAGTGTGCGCGTCTCCCAGTGTTCCGCCAGGATATCAGCCACTCCCACGGCTTCCTGTTCGGACTCTTCGCCGACAAGCCCGCGCAACAGGTACGTCAGCCTCTCCGCCTCGGCAAACGCGGCCTGGTGGATGGCGTGATGGGAATCAAACTGCGCCAGTGCCGGTCCGGACATCGACCCACCTCCCGGGGGGATCTGACTGTGATCACGATCTCCTGGTGCGCCGCGGAATGTCGGTCAATATCCAGCCGACGGCCACCAGGCACCAGCAGACGATCGCGACAACAAGAAACGCGCCTACCGCGTGCGCAAGAAAACCAAGGCCGGGCAATCCGCTCATCAAATCCAGCGACGCCGCATACATTCCGAGCGGGAAAATGATGCTCCAGAAGCCGGGGTCATACGATCTGAAATTTCTGATCGCGCGGTATTTCCAGACGCCCATGATCAGCAACAGGGGAATCCACCATGACCCCCACGCCCACATGGTCACGGTGAAAGCCACGACAAACGGGTGCACCACCGCAAGAAAATGGGTTGCGCCGCCTGGGTTGGACAGGCGGGCTCCCGCCACCGCCGTGATCGCCATGGCGCCCATGTTAATCCAGTATGGCGGCGTGAGGTCGTCGCGGTGAATCGCGCGAAAGAAGAACCGGTACGTAATCATCACGATGAATATCAGGTACAGCAGGATGCCGAACGACCAGAAGACATAAGCGGCGAAAAGCAGCGGTTCGGCGAGAAAGTGGAGGCGGATCGCGATGATCGCCGACACCACGGACAACGACTGCGTCGCGACCGTGGCGATCAGCCAGGAGCCGTTGACCGATTCCTGCACAGGCTGTTCATTCTCAAAAATGAGCATGGCAAAAATGAAGTAAAGCAGACCGCACCACACCGCAAAAGCGACAAGGCCCAGTCCGACGACCGGCCAAAGCAGCCCGTACAGACCCAGGCGGGTCGCCAGGATGTCCGTGCCGGCGACAAAGGTGAAGTAACCGAAAACGCGCAGTGGATTGAACAGATCGTCCTTGACCCGGCCGGGGAAGCGCACGATCCGGAGCGCATACAGAGAAAGCAGGAAGAGATACAGCGCGCAGGCCACAATAAAAAATGTCAGCGACAGCGTAAGCCAATGCTCGTAATCCGTGGCGATGGACAGGATGCCGGTCGCCATGACAACGGCAAAGTAACCGGGATACAGCGTCTCCAACTGCAGTGTCGTGGGTTGTCTCACTCCAAATACTCCTCACGGCAAATCGTCTCCGCCGCCACCCTCTAGGGATTTCCGGCATAGGTTACACTGCCCGCACCGACAAGGAATATTATACAAGCCAAACAGCCGTGCGTGTGTGATAGGAATCACAGCACGGAACGGCCAAGTATAGTATAATTCAATGTTGGGTTCTCGCGGGATCCTTCTCAGGATCCCGCCATGCAATCCTTCACACTCCGCCGGCGGGTTGGAACATGACCGCCACAGGCGGAGCGGACCGCCCGCGAATAGACGGGAACCTGCGCGCAACAACGCTCATTCACGCTACTTGATGCGGCACGTATTGATGCCGAACAGGCGATAGATCAGGCAGAACCCGGTCAATCCCGTGATGGCGGATACGGCGCCGACGATGGCGAGAATGATCGCGACGGCATGTGATGTGAAGAATGCGGCAACAAGCAGCACGACGCCGACGATGACACGCGCGATGCGGTCCGGACGGCCGGCATTCCTGATCTTTTCCATTCTTGGTTCCCCCCCAGGAAAAGTCTCGATTGCCCTGTTTGACGCTGTGATCGCTTGATGACAAGATAAATTATACTGCTGATCGCCCCCGTTCGCGTGATGTCCATCACAGAACAGAGCCAGCAAAAAAGCGCTCCCGGAGGAGCGCTAAGCCCGCTGTCTAATCCCTACGATTCAGCTTCAGAGTGTACAGCCTTGAGCATCTCTATGACCTTTTCCAGTTCCTTCGGTTCCCCTCCCTTGATGTTGAGACTCCCTATGGAGAACGGTTGGCGCTGGACGTTGTAGATGGTTTGTCCTTGTGCGCGGCGTTCCGCTCCCACATAGCCCGCTTGACCTTCGATGTAGGCGATCAATTGCCCGAGAGCGAACAGAACCATGGCGAATTTTTCCTTGTCGCCCGCCGAATCGCTGATGTTCTGCGACAGCGTCTCCACGTACGCATCGTTTGTCAGCTTGGACACGTTTTGCTGCAGGGCCCGAAAACTGTTCGCGATGAAACCGCCTGTGCCCTCATAGAGTTCGAGATTGATGGCTTTTTCGACATCCTCCCGCAACGCGCGGGCGGGTCCCAGAATCTGAAGCAGCGACCGCAGTGTGTGGTCGTTTTCCACCGTCATTTCGCCTGCCTCCCGTGTCCGAGAAGTTTCCGGAGATTGCGCTTGGCATAGTGAAGCCGTGATTTCACGGTTCCTATATCGCTTCCCATCGCCTGTGCGATCTCTTCGTAAGACAATTCCTCCAGATAATGCAGAATCAGAACCTGCCTGTGCAATTCAGAGAGTTGATCCAGCGCCTCATGCACCTCGCGGTAAAGCGAATGGGCAAGAAGGGCCTGTTCCGGCAGACGGTCGGTCGCACCCTGTATTGTGACGCCCCCCGTCAGCGCGTCGTCCAGTGAAATGAAGCGTATCCGCCGCCTTCTGCGCAATTCGTCGTAACACAGATTGCGGATAATGCGGTACAGAAATGGCCGCAGGCTTTTGATCGGGTTACCGTTGCGGATGCTGATGTACAGGGCCAGAAACGCTTCCTGGCTGAGTTCTTCCGCCAGAGTGAAATCGCCCAGCAAGCGCCAGATGAACCGTCTCGCGTCCCCCTCCAGTCCGTCCTGCATCAGATCGAACGCCTTCCGGTCACCGCCTCTTATCCGGTCGATCAAACTGTGTTCATCGTCAATTTCCCTGCCCCCCTTCCGCGCTCACCATCTTTACAGATATACAGACGACTGACGGAGGAAAATTGTTCAATACAGACATCTCTCAGAAGCTTATCACGCAGCGCACATGTCTCCGCTGTACAATATCCCCAAGCGGACATGTGATAAAAAACCACACGGCAGACGCGATGATCCCACGCATCGTGTTTGAAGGTGTAATCAAACACGATGCGTACTGTGGCGCGCCCGCCGGATATCGGTTTATCACACGTCCCCAAGAACGCTCCCGGCGTCCCGCCGTCTTTCGTCTCTCCGCCGTGCGGCGCAGGTTGGCGCAGATGCCGTCGGCGAATTCCGCACACCTGTATTTGGGGGATGATGGCCATGGCGCGCACACGTTGGTTCGCACCGCGCATGAAAAACCTGGCATTGCAAAGACCCTATACCATCGGCGCACAGTGGCCGGATGCCCTGTTTCACTCCACCGAGCAATCGCAATATCCTGACCGCGGACAGCTCACCGCTGGCCGAACGGCCTCACTCAACGCGAAGGACCCCGCCTGGATCGCACTGCTCCGGCAGTATGGCCGGAGCGTCACGGTCGATCTGGGAGCCGCGCATCACCTCAGTTCAGTGGAACTGCGCTTCTTTCAGAACCTGCGCGCAGGCATCCAGTTCCCTCCGAGCGTCAGCTTTTATACGTCGCTGGACCGCACGGCGTGGCACCTGGCGGGGAGGGACTTCATCCGCTTCTCAGACTACCAGGACAGCATGGCCGCGCGCACCTTCAAAGCGGAGATCGACCACCTCGCGCGTTATGTCCGGGTGCAGTTCACGACGCAGGTGTACGCGTTTTTAAGCGAACTGGCCGTGAACGGACGGACGCACACGGCGGATGGGACGCCGCCGCCCGCCGCTTCCGCGTTGACGGCCATCACGGGCGACGACTACCTGTGGGATCCGCTTGACCCCGAGGGAGACGGATTCTCGTTGCGGCACATCCCGCAGCGCGCGCAGGACATGGCGCCGGAAAGCGGCGCACAGATCGGAAGTGTACAACCAGATGCGCACAGGGATCACGGCAGTTCGGCGCACAAGGATGACGAAGCCCATGCGCACAGGGGGGATACCGCCGATCCGGCGCGCAGGAACGGCGACGGTCCAACGCCTGCAAAAGAAGGCTACCTGACGGCGCCGGACGCGGCGAGCGGCGGCATCAACCATCTTATGTTGGTCTACACGGGTTCCAAAGACGCCTTGGGCACATGGACACCGCACGATTTCCTGCCGATGGTTGCGCAGATGGATGAAAAGGGGGAGCCTATACACTGGTTGTTTGACGGCGCCCTCTTCTGCCCGCACGGAAAGCTGCCGCATACCGCCGCGGCCTGGACCGCATGGCTGGATGACCTGTTTTCGCCCGGCGTCCAGCTCGCCGCGCTCAACCAGACGGTCGCGCAGATCAAACGCAAGCTGCCGGACGACCGTTTTACGGTCGGCGTCGTACTGACATTGCCCGCCATGATGGCGCCGCCAGCCGATTTTGGATCGTTTTCCGAAAACGGGCCCGGCCTCGTCATGGACCCGGCGCTCGCGGGACACGAACAGGCCGCCCTGAACAAGCTGCAAGCCATTCGCCACGTCATGAAAGAGGCGCTGCGGCGCTTTCGTGAGAGCGATTTCCCGCACCTGAGGCTGGCCGGTTTCTACTGGCGCGCCGAATCGCTCAATATGAACGACCCGTACGACCCCTGGCTGATCCGCCGAACGGCCGACGACATCCACGCGCACGACCTTCATTTCTACTGGATCCCGTTTTACGGCGCAAGCGGCATCCCGTTTGCGCGGCAACTCGGCCTGGACGCCGTCTTCATTCAGCCCGGCGTGTCGTTCCACTGGGAGGTCGCGGCGGTCGACCGCTTACGGACCGCCGCAGAACTGGCGCGGCACCACCACATGGGTGTGGAGATCGAACTGCACTGGGACATTCTGAACGCCGCGAACCCGGAGAGAGCCGCGACCGCCCTGGCAAAATACAGGGAGTACTTTGCCGCTGCAAAACGCCATGGATTTGATGGTCATGCTGCAAAAGCGTATTACCTCAATTCAAAGACGCTCGTCGCGTGCAGCCGCAGCGCCGACAAGGTCCAGCGGGAAGCCTACCAAGTCACGGCGTCTTTTATAATGGGGATATAAAACTGGACACGAAAGAGGGAGTGGCCAAGGTAGGTTGACAACCAGAAGAAGGTATTCGACGGACCTAAAAGAGGTCGTTCAAAAAGTCCAGGCTGTGCTGGAAATTCTCAAGGAACAGAGAATCATGAGTCAAATCGCCTCCGAGTTCGGTGCTCACGTTAATCAACTGCGTCAGTGGCGTGAGATCGCGATGGCCAGATTCTCGAACGAGCGCGCATAACGGTTCCTTATGACCTGTTCTGGAATGGAGTGGCCACCTGCCTGAACACGGGTAACCACTCGCGAAACATGAAGTTCGACGTTGGAAAGAGCAACATAATACAGAGCAATCTCAAAACCATGATTCTTCGCCGTCTGCATTTGTCTCACAGCGTTGCCGCCTGCAAGTGTTGTCTCCACCGAAAAATCACGCTGCGTGTGAATGCACTTTTCAACCCGCTTGATCACTTCACGGCCAGCGGCCCAGTTAGCCTTTTCTGGCGAAGCCGGATTAATCTCCTTGGCAATTGCGTCGGCGTCAATTACCTCGCCTAAATACAGGTGTTCTAACAATACCGAGGTGATCGTACTCTTACCGGCGCCGTTCGTTCCGGCGAAGACGGTCATCAAGGGGCGACTATTCATCGAATTGGACTTCCCTCTGACATCCGTTTCCATCGCGGATAATTTCATATTTCTTTCCATCTGGATATTCCCGGATGAGCCTTTTGTTTACCTCATACACAATGGACGTCCCGGATGATTTTGCTTTGAACTTGGCCAAGTCAACGACCTTCTTCAGCATCTCGTTGAGATCGTGAACACTGGGCACATTCGCAGAATAGTTCATACCGGGTGCGCCGCGCTCAATCGACGCGCAGGACGATTTTGCCGATATTCCGGTTGCTCTCCATGCGGCGGTGCGCCTCTGCCATGTCCGGCATGGCAAAAACCCGATCCACAACCGGTCGAAGTCTTCCGTCAGAAAATCGCGGCGCGGCGAAATTCCAGAATTCGTTGGTCAATCGCACCTTTTGATCCAGAGTGCGCGACCGCAGGGCCGTTCCGATGATCTGGAGCCGCCTGCGCAGCAAGAGTCCGAGATCAACCTGGTCGGCTACGGCGCCGCCCATGGTTCCGATCACCACCAAACGTCCGTCGACTGCGAGGGCGCGCAGGTTCTGCTCCAGATAAGGGGCGCCGACAAAGTCCAGAACGATGTCAACACCTTCGTCTCCCGACCAGGAGAGGACATCGTTCAGAAAGGGCCCTTGCTTGTTGTCGAGCGCCTGATCGGCGCCGATGGCGAGGCATGCGGCCCGCTTTTCCGGAGTGCCCGCTGTCACGATCGAGCGACCGCCGAGTTCGCGGACCAGTTGGATGGCTGCGGTGCCCACCCCGCTGGCGCCGGCGTGAATCAGAACCCGGCGCCCCGTTTGCATTCCGCCCAGCCAGACAAGATTGGAGTAGGCGGTGAGAAAGACCTCGGGGATGGATGCGCCTTCCTCAAAACTCAGATTGGCGGGCAGGCGGGCCACCAGACCTGCGGGGACAACCGCTTCCTGCGCATAGCCGCCGCCGGGCAACAGTGCACATACCCGTTCGCCTGCTGCAAACCCAGTCACATCGGGAGCGCTCTCGATGATTTCGCCGGCTATTTCAAGCCCGAGAATCTCCGACTCGCCGGCAGGCGGGGGGTAGAGTCCGCGCCGCTGGAGCAAGTCTGCGCGATTGAGCCCTGCGGCGCGAACCCGGAGGCGGACGTGTCCGGGTTTCATCGCCGGAGGGGCGACATCCATGATGGTGAGTACTTCAGGACCGCCTGGGTTCCTCGTTGCGACAGCTTTCACGGGGGAGCACCCTCCTCGACTGTGAATGGCTTCTCGGAATTCGATCTCCGACGAAAAATAGTGCCTGGGTGGTTCATCCCGTATGTTACCATCCGTCCGCGCCCATGCCCAGCGCGAATCGCTTGCCCTGGGGCAGTTGCGGACGCATCACCCGGATGTCCCGGCGCCGCTCGCCGGAGCATGAAAATATGGCTGAACCGGATCTGCCGGGTCATGACCATCATCGTGTATAATAAGTGAGATTCTCATGAGAGACCGCCATGTGCGGCGCATCCGCACATCGGCGAACCATGTAAATGCGCGTTCCATCAGGCGGGCGCGCCACCATCGGCAGGATGAAAATTTGCCGGGCCGACGCCCTGCCCTGTGCCCGGCGAGTTTTGCGCCATGGACAAGGTTCGCTGAGGCGTCGTCATCCCCTGTGCTCGTCGCGAGTTTAGCGATAGCGGTGTCCGAGCAGGAGCAAAGGGGATGGCGACGGCTGGCAGAAGACATTTTCAAGATAGCGGTGTCCGAGCAGGAGCAAAGGGATACTGGCGGCTAGCCCCTGACCCTCATTTTCAAGATAGGCGCCCTTGCCTTCAATACAACTCAATCACTCGATGTTATTGACGCCGGAAGGATGATTGGCGTGGACGAATCTATAGAAATTGACCGAATGCATGAAGACGATTGGGAGGATGTTCGGCGAATATATCTGGAAGGAATAAAAACCGGAAATGCAACGTTTCAACAAGACGCTCCGTCTTGGGACGAATGGGATAAAGGTCATGTATCGGAGTGTCGCCTGGTTGCGCGCTCACAGGGAACCGTGATAGCCTGGGCGGCTTTGAGCCCGACTTCAAGTCGATGCGTGTACGCCGGCGTGGCCGAGGTGAGCGTCTATGTGAGCGAACATCATCGCGGCGGCGGGGTGGGGCGTCGTCTCCTGCACCGGGTCATTGAAGACAGTGAAGCACAGGGATTTTGGACTCTGCAATCGGGGATTTTCCCAGAGAACAACGCCAGTCTTGAGCTGCACAAGAGATTTGGTTTTCGGGAAGTCGGCCGCAGAGAACGCATCGGCCAAATGAACGGCATGTGGCGTGACGTTCTATTGTTGGAACGCAGAAGTGCAGTTGTAGGAGTCTATTCACCATCGCCCTCCATATAGTGGGTGATGAATGCGCCCCCGCCGCCCCGGTTACACTGCTGATCCCTGTCGAAGCGGAATTCACAAGGTGAACCTGAACGCCCCTGGGGGACATGGAACAGACTACATTCAGTTGGCTCTGTCGCCAAGCAAATGGCCGCAGAGGAGGGACCCCAAAAACAACACGAGATTCAGGAGTATGAGGTAGGCAAAAGAGTAAAGATAGCGGGACCCCGCCGCAAGCTGATGCGCCCCGTACATCCATTGGGCGCCCGGCGACCACAGGAGGTACGGGAAGCCGTACCCGCTGATCAGAAGCACCAGGCAGGATGCGCCGTAACCCGCGTACGGATTCCCGGCGATCGCGCTCACAAGGAATGACAACCAGCTCATCGCGGTGACTCCGAGGAACCAGAGGACGGCCATCTGCAACAGGCCGGTCCAATCACCCGCCGCCCACCGCTGTCTGATCAGCAGGGGCAGCGCCGCGCACAGCGCCACATCCACCGTCACAAGAGTGACGCTGTTCGAGAAGGCGAATCGCCACAGTTCCCAGCATGAGCGCCGCATGTTCCAGCCTCTTATCCGCCAGTGCACACGCCATATCCTCCACGAGTTCCACAGCCAGTCGATGGCGATCCAGTTGAACAGCGCATTGGACGCGATCCAGACAAGAGCAAACGGATATACGCCGCGATCAGGCGTGCCAATCGCCGCAATCCAAAACGGAGCATGTGGCAATGAAAGCACCGCCGACAGGTCGACCAGCGCCAGAACCCCCAGCGCGAATGCCCAATACCGCCTGCGCCACGCACACAGCCAAAGAGTGAGAAACATCTGGACAGTCCCCTTCACCCATCGATGTTCCTGTAACTGACCAGCCACCAGCCCGCGAGCGATTCCACGGCGAGAAACAACAAGAGATATTCGATCGAGTGCGCGGGTTGCTCATGCTGGATAGAATTGTCGATCAAGGACAGGCGCAAAAACGGAGAGATGCGGAAGATGGTTTCCGCCGTCTCCCCGGTCAATAGAGCATGGCTGATGAGCGAAACGATCTGCACGGTCGTCACGAAGACGTATGCCAGAAATGCGCTGGAAAAGAGGATTTGCAGCACATCCATCAGCACCAGAATCGCCGCGATTCCGCTCGTCAGCAGAAGAAACATGACCGCCACGGAACTTGATGGGACCATATGCGGGGCGTGTGCTCCTGATCCGGCGTGCCATGGCCCTACATGTTTCACCATCACGTCCATCGACAGCGAGACGACGATCATGAGCAGCGCCGACAGGCCTGACAGCGCGAGAGTCGCCAACAGTCTGCTCATCCAGAATCGGCGCCTGCTGCCTGAGCGCAGGAGAATGTGAACCGCACCATTGCCGTACATGGCGCGAAACCCCATCGTCTCCAACACGATGAGCACGAATGTGAGGCTGCGCACTCTGCCCAAAACTGCCACCGTGGTCAACAGCGGAGAACCTGCGGACGACGCGTATTGCGACAGGGATTGCGCCAGAAGATAGGCGACGATCACGGCAGATCCCAGAAAAAAGGGCACACGCCTGAATCTCGCGGACATGTTCCAGTAGAACAATTCCAAAAACATCTGCCGACCTCCATGGCGAGCTGATCGTACACGGACGCCCAGACGCCTCAGGACGTCGATTCAACCTTGGAGGCGGCGTGAAGTGTCCCGTCTTTCATCATGAGGATGCGATCACAAACAATGCGCATTTCTTCCAAGTAATGCCCGACGACCACGACGCACGCGCCGGTCGCCTTCAGGTCGGCCAGCCAGGACCTCAAGGACACGATACCTTCCGGATCCAGGCCGTTGGTCGGTTCATCCATCAGTACGACCTTTGGATTCTCCATGGACGCGATGGCAATGCCCAACCGCTTTTTCATTCCCTGCGAATAATGGGACACGCGCCTCCTGTCGGCCGGATCCAGTCCCATCTTCGTTAAAAGATGCCTGCATTCGGCCGACGACATTTCATTGCGTATCTTGGAAATGGCGATCAGGTTCTGCAGTCCTGTCAGGTCCGCGATGAGTGCGGGCGGATCAAACACGATGCCGATTCCCCGCGGAATTCGGCCGCCGTGTGACACCGGCGTTCCTAAAACCGAAACACTCCCGCCGTCACAGCGCGCCAGACCGCATGCGGCACGCAAAAGGGTGGTCTTGCCCGATCCGTTGGGACCGACAATCCCCACAATCTCCGGTCGATCAATGGTCAGGTTCACGCCGCTCAAGATGGGCCGTCGTTTGAGCGCCAGTCTTACGTTCCGAATCTCCAGCATGTTCATGTCGGCGCTACTCTCCTTAGCGGTTGGTCTCTTTGGGGCTGAGCGACAGCCTCAGATAGCGGCGGGGCGCCGCAAGCAGGAGGATCAGGAACAGCAGGGCCAGGGGCACGGTCCAATACAGCAGAATCGCGGTAAACGGCGCCGTTGTGAAGAAAAAGGATCCCCCCATGGAGGTGGGTATCCACTGAAACAAGTGCATGAACTGGAGACCGACGTTCAGAGCCCAGTAGACAAGAAAGGGAGTCGCCAGGACCAGGTAGCGGTTGCGAATCCACAGCGCCGCGATGACGGCTATGCTGGACACGGTCGTCAGCACCAGGCCATTGATCACGATCTCCAGCGCAGTGAAGGCATACGGGACATGCCAGAACAGCCACGGCAACACCAGCGGTTGGTAGGATGATCGGATGACCCCGGAAAAAGCCGTTTCCCCGTGGGTCAACTGAGGCAATCCCTTGATCATGACAAACTTCAGGATCGGTGGCCACTGCAGGTCGCCGCGCCACAAAATGGCTATGCCAAGGTCTATGGTGAGAAATATCACGGTACCCATAAACACGGCGATGGCATTCGCGATAAATTTGTCCACAAAGTATTTTCGCACACCGACGCGCAGCATCATGGGCATCGAAAATCCCGTCGCCAAATCGGCGCAAAGCAGATCGCTCGCCGCCAACACGGCGATCAGCGGAATTACCCCGCCCCAAAACGAGTTGAAGTTTGCGCCGAAAATCTGCAGAAAAACGTAGACTCCGTTGTATTCATGCGGGGCCGATCCCATGGAAATCTGGGTGAACTGTTGCTGTACAAATCCTCCCAGTCCCACGCATACACCGGCGCCGAGGAACAGATAAAACCACTTCCGATGCACTATCCGGTACAGTTCAGCGCGCAGCATGTCAAGTTTCACCTCCGGACGGTGCAGCAGATCTACCCTTTGTGCGCAAGTTGCCTCGCCAAATTCGGCGTTGGCACGTAGACGAACCATCGATCCTGGCGCTTGATCGTCTCCACCACTTGATTCCCTGCGAATACGCGCTTTCCAAATCTCTGCTTCAGGAATATAGTAACGAAGGTCCTGTTGAGAAACGGTTTCGCGGGAGAGGGTTCCACCCGTATGACACGATATTGAAGAACTCGATCAGGACCAGCGAACCCTTTTAGAAAGGAAAGAACCTGTTGCCGCGTTTTGAACTGCTGGTATATCGCAAAGTCTGCTGCCCTGGCGAAGTCATCCCGTTCCACGTTGGAAATGAAATACTGAACCGCGGCTCTGGGAGTACTGGCATTCTCGTGAAGCTGGCTCGCAGCCATGGATGGGTTTGCACAAAAAAGAGTGGTGGACAAAGCACAGGACAGCAACAATGAGCCTTTCGGTGGAAATTGCACTGGCATCCCCCTCCTCGCTATTTCCCGATTACTAATAAAGGAATGGACAGAAAGCTCTCTGAAGATGTTTTGGATTGAATTTGATGTTTGATTCTTATTATCGAGTCTGAAATATTCAGTGAAGCGTGAATGAGGCAAGGTACTTACCCGTGGTTGCGTCATACACGAATGCAATCCAATCCGGAACCTGCGTTGGAGTAATTCCTACTCCCGACAAGGGCTGAACGGAGACGCCGTGCAGCGTTACGATCCATACGGGCACGTTATTAAGTACAGAGTGATTCTTGGGACCAACCTCCTGAATATTTGGATCCAATCCAGAGTTAAGATACGCAGGATCGACCAACTTGGCCGGGAAGTTTGACAATACACACGCCACAGCAGTGATACTGCCCGCCTTCTGAGTATCCGTTGGATCGAATGCTGTCAGTTGCTGAACAACCGATTGGGCCGATACCGTCGGGCTCCCGCCGAATGGCGATATTCTCCATCCCAATTGGGATTGGGCAGCACTCTCGGCGTAAGAAGCGGTCTTAACCGTTAACTTCCCGACGAGGGTGTAAAATAGTTTGTGTAAACTCCCGATACCCCGAAAGGGAGTTCACGTTGGGAGGACAACACGGATGGAACTTGTATCCAAGGAGCAGATTCGCAAGTATATCAAAGAAGGCAACTTGAA
>JAJZZT010000571.1 GCA_021797415.1 Bacillota bacterium | reverse complement strand
ATTGAAATGCTCGTTTTGCGGCAAGACCCAGGATCAGGTACGCAAACTCGTGGCGGGGCCGGGCGTTTACATCTGTGACGAATGTATCGAGTTGTGCAACGAGATCGTCGAGGAGGAGCTCGGCGATGAAGAGGAGTTTGAATTGAAAGATGTCCCGAAACCTGCCGAGATCAAGGAGATTCTCGATTCTTACGTCATCGGTCAGGAAGGGGCAAAAAAGTCGCTTGCCGTGGCGGTGTACAACCACTACAAGCGTATTAACACAGGCGGCAAGAACAGTGACGATGTCGAGTTGTCAAAGAGCAACATCCTGCTCATCGGACCGACAGGATCGGGCAAGACGCTGCTTGCGCAGACGCTGGCGCGGATTCTGAACGTGCCGTTCGCCATCGCCGACGCCACCTCCCTGACGGAGGCCGGGTACGTAGGCGAGGATGTCGAAAACATCCTGCTCAAGCTCATTCAGGCTGCGGACTACGATGTGGAGAAGGCCGAGCGGGGCATTATCTACATTGATGAGATCGACAAGATCGCTCGCAAGTCGGAGAATCCGTCGATCACGCGCGATGTGTCGGGTGAGGGCGTGCAGCAGGCGTTGCTGAAGATCCTGGAGGGGACGGTGGCGAGCGTTCCGCCGCAGGGCGGCCGCAAACATCCGCACCAGGAGTTCATCCAGATCGACACGAGCAATATCCTTTTCATCTGCGGCGGCGCGTTTGATGGAATGGAACCGATCATCAAGCGGCGGCTCGGCAGGAAAGTCATCGGTTTTGGCACCAGCGAGGAGTCGCGCCAGGTGCTGAAGGAGAACGAGATCCTGCAGCGGGTGTTGCCGGAAGACCTGTTGAAGTACGGGCTGATTCCGGAATTCGTCGGTCGCCTTCCTGTCGTGGCGACGCTGGAAAAACTGGATGAGGCGGCGCTCAAACAGATTCTCACGGAACCGAAGAATGCGCTTGTAAAACAGTACCAGCGACTGCTTGAGATGGACTCGGTGGAACTGGAGTTTTCCGACGACGCCCTGGCAGAGATTGCCAAAGAGGCCATTTCGCGCAATACGGGAGCCCGCGGGTTGCGCGCGATTATCGAAGGGATCATGTTGAATGTGATGTACGAGTTGCCTTCCCGTTCGGATGTGCGGCGGTGCATCGTGACGAAAGACACCGTCAGGCACAAGGAAGAGCCGATGCTCATGCTCGACAGTGAACCGACGGTCGAAGGGCGCAAGAAAAAAAAGAAGGAAGAAACTGCTTAGTGGTCGGCTTGCAAAGTCCCATTTCCATCATGTTTCGAAATTCCCCCGGGAATTTCGAACTTCTCCAGAAAAGGGACTTTGGAAACGACCTACCAGAGCCTGTTCAAAAAGGGGCAGGTAAGATTTGCGCAGGGCAAGAAAGCAGCCAGAAATGTGGACCCAGGGGACATGGGATAAAGTCCCCTGGGCAGGGGATCTGATTCCGGAAGGCCGGGTGAAGCGGACCCGGCCTTTTCTGTGCGCAGGATGGGCGACCGCAGACCAGGCAGACCTCGTTTAGTCGTTTATATGTCTCTCCTGATGGAAATACTGTCTAAAACTTGTGACAGTAGCGGGAGGGATCGGGTGTGAGCACAGGCTTGCTATTGCTTGGGATTCTACAGGTGGTTTTTGCAGGGATCGTCGGGCTTTACTTTTTTAATATGCTGCGTATGCAAAAAAACAGCCGTTCAGCGATTGACAAGGAATCGACACGCGAACTGGAGCGCCTGCGCCGGATGCGTTCCATCTCGCTCGCGGTCCCGCTGTCGGAAAAGACGCGGCCGACCCATCTGGGGGACATCGTCGGACAGGCGGACGGACTGAGGGCATTGCGCGCGGCCCTGTGCGGGCCACATCCGCAGCACGTGCTGATCTACGGTCCGCCAGGCGTCGGAAAGACGGCCGCTGCGCGCGTCGTGCTGGAAGAGGCAAAACGCTCTGCGGGGAGCCCGTTCCTGGCGGATGCCGTTTTTTTTGAGGTGGATGCCACCACCGCGCGGTTTGACGAGCGGGGCATTGCGGATCCCCTCATCGGTTCCGTACACGATCCCATCTACCAAGGGGCCGGGGCGATGGGCATGGCGGGAATTCCGCAGCCCAAACCGGGTGCCGTGACGAAGGCCCACGGCGGTATCCTGTTCATTGACGAGATCGGTGAATTGCACCCGATTCAGTTGAACAAACTGTTGAAGATTCTTGAAGATCGCAAGGTGCTGCTTGAAAGCGCGTATTACAGTGCGGATGACACAAACCTGCCGCCGCATATTCACGATATCTTCCAAAACGGGCTTCCGGCCGATTTTCGCCTCGTCGGCGCGACGACGAGGGAACCGGAGGAGATTCCTCCCGCCATTCGTTCGCGTTGCCTGGAGATCTACTTTCGCCCTCTGACTGCGCAGGAGATCGGCGTCATCGTGCACCGCGCGGCGGCAAAAATCGAGTGTGGCATTGCCGATGATGCGCTGGACGTGGCCATCAAACATCTGATCAACGGCCGGGAAGCCGTAAATCTGGTGCAGTTGGCGGCGGGTGTGGCGCAAGCTGAACGAAGGAAAGAGATCAGGCGCTGCGATGTGGAGTGGGTTGTGCAAAGCAGTCGCATGACTCCGCGGCCGGACAAGCACGTTGCGGATGAGCCGCAGGTGGGTGTTGTAAACGGCTTGGCGGTATACGGTCCGTCATCCGGCCTGCTGCTTGAGGTGGAGGCGTTTGCCACGCCTGCGCAACATCGCGGACGCGGCAAGATGATGATCACGGGCGTTGTGGAGGAGGAGCAGTTGGGAGGCGGTGTGCGCGTGCTGCGGCGCAAAAGCATGGCGCGCGCCTCGTTGGACAACGTCGTGACGGCCCTGCGCCGTTGCGCCGGCTTGCCCTTGGGCGACTACGACATTCATGTGAACTTTCCCGGTGGAGTCCCTGTGGACGGTCCCTCGGCAGGTGTCAGTATGGCGGTCGCCATTTATTCTGCCGTCACGGGAATTCCTGTGAACAACCTGGTGGCCATGACCGGCGAGTTGAGCATCCAGGGGCACGTGCGGCCTGTCGGCGGCGTTTTTGCAAAGGTGGAGGCGGCTGTCGACGCGGGGGCAAAAACGGTCCTCATCCCGGCGGGGAACTATCAGGAGCGGCTGGCCGATGTGGAGGGAATCCTTGTGCTGCCAGTCAACACACTGGCTGAACTCCTGGCGCACGCGCTCACGGATACGGTGCAACTGCCGACGGTGAGCGCCACAGCCGGAGCGGGTATCGCGTCCGGCGTCACTCCCGCCGCACAGGGGACGGTGCACGGCGCGTGAGATGCCTGATCTGATGAGTTGCGCGACAGGGCAGTCTGCAGGTTTGCTGGGCCGTTGTCATCCCCTTTGCTTGCCGCGAGTTCCGCGCTATTGGCAAGGTTTGCTGGGCCGGCACCATGCCCTATGCCCGGCGAGTTTAGCGATAGCATTGTCCGAGCAAAGGGCATAGGGAATGACGTCGGCTGGCAGCGAAACCCCATTTGCAAGACAGACGGACAGGGCCATCAGGCTCCTGTCCGTCTGCGTGTAGAAACGGCTCAGTTAGACAAAGGCATGCAATTTCGCTAAAATGCACATTGATAAAGGATGTGGGGGTGCCTGTCTTGGCTGAAACAGATGAACGGATTTTGCCCTTGCTCCCTTTGAGAGGACTTTTGGTGTTTCCGGCAATGGTCGTGCACCTGGACGTGGGCCGTGAGAAGTCCGTTCGCGCGCTCGACCGGGCCATGGTGGACGATCACATGATCCTTCTCGCGTCACAGGTCGATTCGCAGGACGATGATCCGGAATACACGGAAATCTATGAAGTCGGCACGATAGCTCACGTAAAACAGATGATGAAATTGCCGAATGGAACGATCCGCGTTCTTGTCGAAGGCGTGCAGCGCGCGCAGGTTCTCGAATACCTCGGGAATCAGGACTATTTTCAGGTGCGCGCACTGCCGCTTGCATCCGGTGAGAATCCCGGCGCGCAGATCAATGCGCTGGTGCGGGCCGTTTCCCAGCAGTTTGAGCAGTTTTTGCGCCTTTCCAAAAAACACACGCCCGAGTTGAATGCCGCGGTTTCGGACATTGAGGATCCGGGACGTCTGGCCGACGCGATCGCGGCGAACCTGTCCCTGAAAATCAGCGACAAACAGGCGATCCTTGCCGCCGTGGACGTTGCTGAACGACTGGAGAAGCTGTTGCAGATCCTGTCCGATGAGCGGGAAATCCTGGAACTGGAAAAGAAGATCAACCAGCGTGTGCGCAAGCAGATGGAACGTACCCAGAAGGAGTACTACCTGCGCGAACAGATGAAGGCGATCCAGCGGGAGCTCGGCGAGAAAGAGGGGCGCACGGGAGAAGTGGAGGAACTGCGCGAGCAGATGAAGACACTCACTCTGCCCGATCACGCGACCGAGCGGCTGGACAAGGAACTGGAACGGCTTGAACGCATTCCGCCGGCGTCGGCCGAAGGGTCGGTCGTGCGCAATTACATTGACTGGCTGCTTGCGGTGCCGTGGCAGACGGACGGAACGCCGGATATCGACATCAAGCGCGCCCAGAAGGTGCTGGATGAAGACCACTACGGTCTCAACAAAGTGAAGGAACGCATGGTCGAGTACCTCGCGGTCCAAAAGCTGGTCGGACAAAACCGCGGTCCCATCATGTGCCTGATCGGTCCGCCAGGTGTCGGCAAGACATCGCTGGCGCGCTCGATCGCCCGTGCGCTGGGCCGCAAGTTTGTTCGCATGTCGCTCGGCGGCGTCCGCGACGAAGCGGAGATCAGAGGGCATCGCCGCACGTACGTGGGCGCTCTGCCGGGCCGGATCATCCAGGGGATGAAGACGGCCGGAGACTTGGCCCCTGTCTTTTTGCTGGACGAGATTGACAAGATGGGCAGGGATTTTCGCGGCGATCCTGCAGCCGCGCTGCTGGAGGTTCTCGATCCGGAGCAAAACGCGTCTTTTAGCGATCACTATCTGGAGATTCCTTATGACTTATCCAAAGTGATGTTCATCACGACGGCGAACACGATGTACGGCATTCCGCAACCATTGCTTGACCGCATGGAGACGATCACGATTCCGGGCTACACCGAGCAGGAGAAATTGCGGATCGCCGTCGATTACATGCTGCCAAGGCAGCGCAAGGCGCACGGCCTGTCGAGGGAACAGGCGTCGATCAGCGAGAGCGCGATGATGAAGCTGGTGCGCGACTACACGCGTGAAGCCGGCGTCCGCAATCTGGAGCGGGAGATCGCCGCAGTCTGCCGCAAGGCCGCCCGGATGATCGTCGCCGGGGAACGCAAGCGGGTGTCCGTGACGCCGAAGAATCTGGTGAATTTCCTGGGGCCGTCGCGCTATCACTATCGAACGGCCGACGCGGAAAATCAGGTGGGCGTGGCGACCGGTCTCGCTTGGACGGAGGCGGGCGGCGACACGCTGGCGATTGAAGTGTCGTCCGTCGACGGAACGGGGAAGCTGACAATCACGGGTCAACTGGGAGATGTGATGAAAGAGTCGGCGCAGGCAGCCCTGTCATACGTGCGCTCCCGCGCGCAGGCGCTCGCCATCGAGCAGAATTTTACCGAAAAGCACGATATTCACATCCACGTTCCGGAGGGCGCCATTCCCAAGGACGGACCGTCGGCGGGGATCACCATTGCGACGGCGCTGGCGTCCGCATTGACCGGTCGGGCGGTCGATCATGAGGTGGCGATGACGGGGGAGATCACGCTGCGCGGTCGCGTGTTGCCGATCGGGGGCGTGAAGGAGAAATGCCTGAGCGCTCATCGCGCAGGCATCCGCAAGATTCTCCTGCCGCGTGAAAACGCGAAGGATATCGAGGAGATCCCGGAAACCGTCAAGCAGGACCTGCAACTGGTCTTCGTGGACCACATGGACGACGTTTTGCGGAACGCGTTGATATGACATGATCGTCCGTTCCGCTGAATTCATCACGTCCGCAGCCCGACTGGACCAGTGCCCGGCGGCGGAGTGGCCGGAGATCGCCTTTGTCGGCCGTTCCAACGTCGGCAAGTCCTCGCTGATCAACAGATTATTGCAACGCCGTCACCTGGTCCATACCTCGGGTCAGCCGGGAAAGACGCGCACACTCAACTTCTTTGCGGTCAACATGGCGGTGTACTTCGTCGACCTTCCGGGGTACGGGTACGCCCGTGTGGGGAAACAGGTACAGGCCGGATGGGGGCCGCTCATCGAGCGCTATCTGGCGCAGCGGACGACCCTGCGGCTTGTCGTCCACCTTGTTGACCTGCGCCACGCGCCGTCGCGCGAGGACCGCCTGATGCGGCGCATGCTGGTGGACCAGGGACGTCCCGCGCTGACCGTGTGCACCAAGGCGGACAAGTTGTCCCGCAGCGAGGCGGCGCGCCAGTTGCGTTTGATCGGGCAGGAACTCGACTTGCGCGGTCAGCCCGCGATTGCGGTGTCGTCCACGACAGGCGCCGGCATGGAATCCCTGTGGGCGCATCTGGACGACGCGCTTGCGATGGAATGAAAAATTACCAGGCTGGCGCCATGCCCTATGCCCGGCGGGTTGTGCGGCAGGGCAGTCTGCAGATTCGCTGGGGCGTCGTCATCCCCTTTGCTCGTCGCGAGCTCCGCGCCGTGGACAAGGTTCGCTGGGCCGGTGCCATGCCCTGTGCCCGGCGAGCTCCGCGATAGCGGTGTCCGAGCAGGAGCAAAGGGGATGACGACGACTGGCAACGGAACCTCATTCTCAAGATTGACCGTCATTGTTGACAAATGTTTCACAGCCGGAACAGGTTTATGAATGACCCGGTGGTATAATGAGCGTGAGAGTCCGGCTGCGACAGGAGTGGGCGATATGAATCTGATACTGATGGGATTGAACTATCGCTCGACGCCTGTCGAGCTGCGGGAGCGCTTCTCGATCCTGGATACGGAGCTTGGCGCGATCCTGCGCCAAGTACAACAAACATGCGAACTCGATGAAATTGTGATCGTTTCCACCTGCAATCGAACGGAGATGTACGCGACGGCGGACAGCGCGGACGCGCGGCGCAGGATGGCCCGTTTTCTCTGCGACCTCTCCGGTCTGTCGGCCGCCGTCGTCCAGCAACACCTGTACGTGCACGCGGATAGCGACGCGGTGCGGCACCTGTCCCGCGTCGTGACGGGACTCGATTCGATGGTGCTCGGCGAGACGCAGATTCTCGGCCAGGTGCGCAACGCATTCCTGGCCGCGCAGACGGCGGGAACGACAGGGCGGATGTTGAACCACGTGTTCAACGCCGCCATCGCGCTTGGCAAGCGCGTGCATACGGAGACGGGCATCGGCCAGAGCGCGGTGTCGGTCGGCTACGCCGCGGTGTCATTGGCGAAGAAAGTGTTCACGCATTTGTCGGACAAGTCCGTGCTGGTGATCGGCGCCGGCAAGATGAGCGAATTGACACTGTCGAACCTGCGCGCCCACGGCGTGCGCAAGATTGCGGTCGCCAACCGGACGGCCGAACATGCGCGGCAACTGGCGCAAAAGTACGGTGGGCGACCGATCGCCATGGCGGATGTCCCGGCGGCGTTGCGCACGGCGGACATTGTGATCAGTTCGACGGGCGCCCACCGCCTCGTGCTGACGCGCGATGTGGTCGAGCCTGTGATGAGGCGGCGTAAACAGCGGCCGCTGTTTTGCATCGACATCGCGGTGCCGCGGGACATTGATCCGGAACTGGCCAGGCTGGACGGCGTGTACATTTACGATATCGACGATCTGCAAAACGTGGTGGCGCACGGATTCATCCTTCGCGAGCGCGAGGCGTCCCGGGTGGAGACGATGATCGACGGGGAAGTGGCGGCGTTTGCAAACTGGCGCGACGAGCAGGATGTGGTTCCTCTGATTGTGGAATTGCGCGGGAAGGCGACGGACATCCAGAGCGCCGTCCTCGACAGTCTTTTGCACAAGCTTCCCGGACTTGAGGAAAGGGAAGTTCTGGTTCTGGAAAAACACTTGGGAAGCATCGTGAACCAAATGCTGCGGGAACCGATCGCCAACATCAAGGGAATGGCCCGGGAACCTGACGCAGCGGATGCGCTGGCCGCGTTTGCCCGCATCTTTGGATTGTCGGGCGCGCCGGCGAGCGCCGTACGACCGGAAGCCGAAAACACATCCGGACAACCACAACCAGTCGGCGACCGCCCGTTGCCGGACAGCGGAGGATCTGGCGCACCCGCGCGCGATGCCGCGGGCGAGTGGCGTCCCGCGTGCGGCGTGCCGTTGCCCGTCATGTGAGCGGGGGGGACGGGATGTCCTTTTTCTGGTCGCGAGGCATGTACGGTTTGATGCTCGGCGCTTACGCCGTGAGCATCGCGCTGTTCTTTGTGGATTTTTTGCGCGACAACCGTGCGGCGAACCGGGTGGGTCTTGTCGTTCTCGGCGTGGTCTGGCTGCTTGAGACGGGGTTTATGGGTGCGCGTTTTGCGGCCGAGCACTATCCGCCCATTTTCACTTCGAGTCAGGCGACGGTATTCTATTCATGGTTGTTGATCACAGTCTCGATCGCGGTGGGCACCTTTTACCGGATCGATTTTTTCGCGTTTTTTGTCAATGTGCTCGGGTTTCTTCTGCTGGCGTTCGACGCTCTCGTCCATCACAACCGCGTGACGGCGCCGGTGCGGTCGAGCGACCTGCTCATTTTGCATATCGGCGTCGCTTTTTTGAGCTATCTCGCCTTCGCGGTGTCGCTGATCTGGAGTGTGCTTTATCTGCTGAAGGATTCCGCCCTGCGGGGGAAGCGTTTCGGAAGCGGGGCGTTCCGCCGCCTGCCGCCCCTGGAACAACTGGACGAGTACGCCTACAAGTCGGCGCTGGCCGGCATGCCGCTGCTCTTGATCGCGCTCGTACTGGGCTCGATCTGGTACATTCGTCTGACGGGACACTACCCGCTGACCGATCCCAAGGCGATCGCCACCACACTGTTGCTTTTCGTGTACGCCGTATACGGCTGGCTCAGGGGAACGGGCCGCGTGAGCGGGAAACGGGCGGCCTGGTGGAATATGGTGTCATTTTCTGGTGTCATCGTCAATTTTCTCGTCATCAGCACGTTTCTCTCGAAGTTTCATCGCTGGTGACGGGCGGGCGGATAGGGACGTCCGCAGCGTTCTCGATTCTTTGCGGGCAACCGCGAAAAGGGGTGCGGCGGCATGAGCGCTGTGGATGGGGAATCTCCGCAGGAAGGCGTGTGGACGGTCGGTACGCGGCGCAGCGCGCTGGCCACCACACAGACGCGGCAGATATTGGAGCGGTTGCGCCGTTTGCGCGGCGGTGTCTCGTTTACTGTCCGGGAGATTGTGACAAGAGGGGACCGCATTCAGGATGTGCCGCTCGCGGAGGTGGGCGGCAAAGGTCTTTTCATATCGGAATTGGAGGCGGCCCTGGCCGAGGGCAGAATCGATTTTGCCGTACACAGCATGAAGGACGTGCCGGCACAACTCGCTCCCGGACTGCTTATCGCCGCGGTGCCCGCACGGGAGGATGCGCGCGATGTCCTCATCAGCCGCGCCGGTTGCACGGTGTCGACCTTGCCCGCAAATGCGCTGGTCGGCACCAGTTCGCTGCGCCGCAGCGTCCAGTTGCGGCGCCTGCGTCCGGATCTGCGCATCCTGCCCCTGCGCGGGAACATCGACACGCGCCTGCGCAAGTTGGCCGGGCTTGACGCGATCGTCCTGGCCGCCGCGGGGTTGCGCAGGATGGAGTGGTGGACGGGCGGGACCGCTCTCGCGGGGCAGGAGGGGGCGCGCGTCGTGCCGATCGCGGTCTCCGACATGGTGCCCGCGGCGGGGCAGGGAGCGCTGGCCGTGGAATGCCGCGAGGATGATGCGCGTCTGCGCGAATTGCTCGGTCTGCTGCACGATGCGAACACGGCCGCCTGCGTGGCGGCGGAACGGGCGTTTCTCGACGCGGTCGGGGGCAGTTGTCAGGTTCCGGTCGGGGCGCACGCCGTTTTCGCGGACGATGGCCGGGCGCTTCAACTCACGGCGCTGGTCGGGGCGCCGGACGGGTCCGCCGCAATCAGGGAGACGTTGTCGGGCGCGGATCCGTTTGCACTCGGCAGGGCGGCCGCAAAGCGCGTGCTCGAACAGGGCGGCGCGGAGTTGCTGAAACGTTGGGAGGAACGGGCGTGAGCGGTCACTCCGGCGGATTGGCGGGCAGGGTGATCGCGGTCACGCGCGCCGCCGCCCAGTCGGAAGAGATGGCGGCGGCCATCCGCGCCGCTGGCGGTGAAGCGATCGCGTATCCCCTGATTGACATTCGCCGGCGCCCGCTTGGGCCACTTCGCGCAGCGTTGGCGCAATGGCCGGACGCTTTTGTGTTCACGAGTGAGAACGGTGTGGCGGCGCTCTCTGCCGCGCTTGGCGCGCCGGACGTGAAAAGCGGTGCGGCGCCGGGGGAACCTGCGCCGGCGTATTGCGTCGGCGCGGCGACGGCAAAACGGGCCGCGCAACTGGGACTGGCCGCGGTGGCGGCGCCCGCCCCGCATTCGGCCGAACGACTGGCGGAATTCTTGTGCGCCACCCTCGCGTCCATGACGAACGTGCTATGGTTGCGGGGCAATCTGGCCGACACGTCCTGGGTCGCATCCGTGAAGGCGGCGGGAATTGCGGTGAGCGATATCGTGGTGTACGAGACGGTGACGGGCGCGGCGGCGGAGCAGTTGGCCGCCGATGCGCAAGACGGCATGGTGGACGCGCTGACGTTTGCCAGCGCGTCCGCGGCGGACGTGTTTGCCGCAGCGTGGGCGAAGGCGGGACGCAAGACGCCGCCGGCCCAGCCGATCTTCGCGATCGGCGAAAAGACGCGCGCGGCACTCGTGTGTCACGGACTTCCCGTGGCCGCGCGCGCAAGCGTCGCGAGCGCGGGCGCGCTGGTGGAGGCGGTGGAGGTGTATTTTGCGGAAAAACAATAATAGAGGTTGTTCAATTTTGAACAGGTTCTAATAGCGGTTGTTCAAAAAAGGGGGCGGTTTTTTCATGAAAATGTTTGACAGGCACCGGCGCTTGCGCGGCGTTGCCGGCTTGCGCGACCTGGTGCGCGAACACCGGGTGCGCGTCGACGATCTGATCCTCCCGGTGTTCGCGATGCACGGCGGCGGCCGGGAAGCGATCGCGTCCATGCCCGGCGTGGAGCACCTGAGCCTGGAAGAACTGCGGCGCGAGGCGGTGCGCGTGAGCGAGCTCGGCATTCCGGCGCTTTTGCTGTTCGGACTGCCGGCGCACAAAGATGAGCGAAGCAGTGAAGCGTACGCAAAGGAGGGGATCGTCCAGCAGGCCGTGCGCGCGGTGAAACAGGAGAATCCCGACCTCGTCGTCATCACGGACGTCTGTCTGTGCCAGTACAATCCCGCGGGTCACTGCGGCCTGGTGAAAGAAGGCCGGATCGTCAACGACGAGAGCCTTGAGCTCATCGCGCAGACGGCGCTGTCCCACGCGGCGGCCGGAGCGGATGTGGTGGCGCCGTCCGACATGATGGACGGGCGAGTGGCGGCGATTCGCGATGTGCTGGACCGCGCGGGGTTCTCCCACATCCCGGTCATGTCGTACGCGGTCAAGTATGCCTCCGCTTTCTACGGCCCGTTTCGCGAGGCCGCCCATTCGGCGCCGGCGTTTGGCGACCGCAGGACGTACCAGATGGATCCCGCGAACGTGCGGGAAGCCCTGCGTGAAGCGCGCTCCGACGCGGCGGAGGGCGCGGATGTCCTGATGGTGAAGCCCGCCATGCCGTACCTGGATGTCGTGCGGGCGGTGCGCGAGGCGTTTGATCTGCCGGTCGCCGTGTACAATGTCAGCGGAGAGTACTCCATGATCAAGGCGGCGGCCCAGGCGGGCTGGATCGACGAGCGGGCTGTGGTGATGGAACTCATGACGGGTTTCAAACGGGCCGGGGCGGACATGATTCTCACGTATTTTGCCAAAGATGTGGCCAAGTACGTGCGGGAACTCTAGGGAGGGGACAACCATGGCCGGTTTGACCGAGCGGTCTGAAGCCGCTTTTGTGCGCGCGCAGGAGGTCATCCAGGGCGGAGTGAACAGCCCTGTCCGGGCGTACCGCGCAGTCGGCGGAGTGCCGCGCTTCATCGAGCGCGGCGCCGGGTCGCGCATCCGCGATGTGGACGGCAATGAGTATATCGATTACGTGCTCTCCTGGGGGCCGCTCATCGCGGGGCACGCGCATCCGGATGTCGTGCGGGCCGTCGTCGAGCAGGCGCAACGGGGGACCAGTTTTGGCGCTCCTTGCGAGCTTGAGACAGAACTGGCGCGCGAGGTCACACAGGCGTATCCGTCGATGGAACGGGTGCGCATGGTCAACTCCGGCATGGAGGCGACGATGAGCGCCATCCGGGTGGCGCGCGGTTTCACGGGAAGAGCGAAGATCGTGAAGTTCACGGGGTGTTACCACGGCAGTGTGGACAGCCTGTTGATCCGGGCGGGGTCCGGCGTGGCAACGCTCAGCCTGCCCGATTCTCCCGGGGTGCCGCAGGCTTTGGCGGACCTGACGGTCGCCCTGCCGTACAACGACATTGAGGCGGTGCGGTCGCTGTTCGCGCGCTCCGGCGAGGAGATCGCGGCGGTGATCGTCGAACCGGTCGCCGGCAACATGGGGCTTGTCCTGCCCGCCGGTGGATTTCTTGAAGTGTTGCGGGAATTGACGCAGGCAAACGGCGCGTTGCTCATTTTTGACGAGGTGATGACGGGGTTTCGCGTGAGTTTTGGCGGAGCCCAGGGCCGCTTTGGCATTCAACCGGATCTCACGACACTCGGAAAGGTGATCGGCGGCGGGCTTCCTGTCGGGGCGTACGGCGGCAGGCGGGACATCATGGAGCGCGTGGCGCCGCTTGGGCCGATCTATCAGGCGGGGACCCTGTCCGGCAATCCGCTCGCCATGGCCGCAGGGCTTGCGACGGTCCGCCTGCTCAAGGCGCCGGGCGTGTACGAGAGACTGGAAGCCGTGTCGCGAAGGTTGGCCGAAGGGATCGCGCGGGCCGGCGAGCGCGCCGGAGTGCCCGTGCAAAGCGCGCATGTGGGGGCCATGTTCGGCGCTTTTTTCACCGAACACAAGGTGGTTGACTACGAATCGGCCAGTCGATCGGACGCCGCACTGTACGCCAGGTATTTCCACGCCATGCTGGAGCGGGGGATCTTCCTGGCGCCTTCTCACCTTGAGGCCGGTTTTGTGTCGACCGTCCACTCCGATCTGGATATCGACAGGACGGTGGAGGCGATGGAACGCGCGCTGGAGGAAGCCGTCACGCGCCGCTGAACAGTCGTGGACTGCGATGCGGGCGTACGTATTGCGATGCGGGCGTACGCCATGTGAACAAAAGCAAACGAGAGCATTCCATTGACGGATTTTCCTTCTCCATCTTATAATCATTTCAGATGTATGGCACTGTATGCGGCGTATTTCGCGCATCCGGTATTCGATCAGGGCAAACCTCGGGCAACCGGGGGACGCAAAGCCATGGGTCCTCAGAGATGGGATCAAGTGCGACACGTTCCTGCAGAGCGGGTCGGATTCCATTTCCTCAAGCGGTCGTTGACCGCCGGGATCGCCAGGCTGCCGAGGCCGAGACAGCGGTGGACCACCCTTCTCACATATTCCAGGGCGCAGGGTTGGTATGCGCCGTTGGCGGTTGCGGAGATGCCGTGGTTTGCCGGTCGTGAACACCCCCTCGGAAGTGTGGCGGGGTGTTTTTTTGCTTGGGGAAAAAGACCACCGGCGCGCTCTCGGGGACATGTGATAAAGTCCTCTGTGCAGGCGATCTGATCCCAGATATAGCGTTTGAGGTTTCAGTCAAACGCTATATCTACGGTCACTCGCCTGCCGAAACTTGGTTTATCACATGTCCCCTCGGTTGAATGAAAATACGCTGGACCATGCGGGAGACATGCGGTCATGGGGGGCGGAGCGGATGGATGCGGAACTGGCCATCGAGATTATTGAGGAAGAACGGCGGCGCCTGGCGCGCGACATCCACGATGGGCCGGCGCAACTGCTCACGAATCTGACCATGCGCCTGGAGGTTGTGAAGGAGATGATCAGGCGCAATCCGCAGTCGGCCCTGCCGGAAATTCAGCGCGTACAGGATCTGATGCGCGCGTCGGTCGGAGAGATCAGGCGGATGATCTACGATCTGCGGCCGGTCGAGATGGTCGAGGGCGGCTTGAACGAAGCGCTGAGGACATACGCCGAACGGTGCCAGTACCTGCTGCGCGTGCCCATTTGCGTCACCCTGTGCTCGGAACTGCCTTCTTTGCCGGACGCGCTCTCCATCGGGGTGTTTCGCGTCGTCCAGGAGTGCGTGACCAACAGCCTCAAGCATGCGCGAGCGGAGCGGATCGATGTGGAACTGTGCGCGCGCGAAGGAGAATTGACGGTCATCGTGCGGGATGACGGCGTGGGTTTCGATCCGGGTGCAGGGACGCGGCGCGGCGGGAGTTTCGGCCTGCTCGGGATGCGAGAACGCGCGCGGGTGATCGGAGCGCAGATTGATGTGAACTCGAAGCCCGGACAGGGGACGGCGGTGACGCTGCGCATTGCGGTCGGCGCGGCGGCGACGGGCGGCAAGACGGGGTCATGACGGCCATGCCGGCGCATGCGGCTGGAATGTCCGCTGTGCGGATATGCAGCGCCTGCGGCGTCACAAAGATAGAGGAGGCTGGATCGGAATGGGAACGCGCGCAAGACTGTTCCTGGCGGACGATCAATCGCTTTTTTTAAGCGGACTGGAGGCGTTGCTCTCGACATTCGGGGAGTATGAGATCGCGGGCAAGGCGCGGACGGGGTCGGATGTGCTGGCGATTGTCCCCGGACTGGCGCTGGACGCGATCTTGCTTGATATCGGGTTGCCCGACCGTTCCGGCGTCGATGTGGCGGGCGAGTTGCGCGCCATGGGCGTGACGGCGCCCATCCTGATCGTCAGCAATTACGATTCGAGGCACTGTGTGGTAACGGCGGTCAAGGCGCATGTGCAGGGCTATCTGCTGAAAGACGCGGACGCCGAAACGCTGCGCCGCGCCATCGCCGCCATTCTTGCCGGCAAACGGTTCATCGACGACCGCTTGCTCGGATTTCTGCTGGACGAGCTGCAGGGTGTCGATGAAGACGCCCCGAGCGGGACATCTGTCGCGGGATCCTTCGCGGCGGAGCATGCGGGTGGAGCGTACGGGCTGACGCCGCGTGAACTGGACGTGTTGCGCCTGATGGCGACCGGGCTGTCCAACAACGAAATTGCGCGGGCGCTCTACCTGTCGCCCAAGACGGCACGCAATCATACGACCAATATCTTTCAAAAAATGGGTGTTTCGGACCGGACGAAAGCGGTCGTGATCGCATTGGCGCAAAATATGGTGCAGACGGACGGGGCGGGCCTGCGGCCGGTGGGCGGGAGTCCCGGCCGCTTCATG
>JAJZZT010000491.1 GCA_021797415.1 Bacillota bacterium | reverse complement strand
CAGAGCCACCTCCACCGGCTGGACATTGTGACTCTGCGTCACCATCAGCGGCCACATGAGCGAATTCCACGATCCGATGAAGATGTAGAGAGCGATGGTGAACAGCACAGGCCGGCACAGCGGCAGCGCGATCGACCAGAGAAAGCGCAGATGACCGCACCCGTCCATGCGCGCCGCCTCCCAGTAGTCCTTGGGCAACGAGAGAAAAAATTGCCGGAGGAGAAAAATGCCGAAGACCGACACGCCGTACGGCAGAATCTGCGCCCAGTACGTGTCGAGCAGGTGCAGCAGGTTCAGCGTCACAAAATTGGGGATCAACTGCGCCTCGCCCGGAATCATCATGACAAGCAGGATGGCCACGAACACCGCCTCGCGTCCGCGAAACTCAATGAAGCTGAGCGCATACGCCGCAAGGACCGACGTTGTCAGAGCCAGCGCGATGGTGACGCCCGCGATGAACAGCGTGTTGCCAAAGTACATCATCCAGCGGAACATGTGCCACGCCCGCGCATAGTTCTCCCATTGCCAGTCGAGCGACAGGTGCGGCGGAAACGTGAAGACGTGCGCCCGTGTGTCCAGGGACGTGACGAGCGAAACGTAAAGCGGCAACAGGAAGGACAAACCGACGCAAAGCGCGACGAACGCCTGCAATTGCCTGCGAAGGCGCAGTTTCATGCGAAAGGGGACCTCCTCTCCCGGCGGGCTGCCGGAGCCAGTGATTTATTGATAGAATACGATGCGCTTGCCGACCCAGCGCTGGAAGAGCGTCAAGGCCAGAATGATCGCGACGAGGATGATGGCCATGGCCGATGCATAGGAGTAGTGATTGTAGACGAACGCCGTCTCGTAGATCAGAAAGAGCGTGGTGGTCGTGGCGTATTCCGGACCGCCCGTGCCGCCTGAGAGCGCGTAGAGCTGGGCAAAGCTCTGCAGCGCGCCGATCGTCGTGACGATGGTGATAAAAAAGATCGTGGGCGAAATAAGCGGCAGCGTGATCCGCCAAAACCGCCGCCACGCGTCGGCGCCGTCGACGGCTGCCGCCTCCAGCACGCCGCCGGGCAGACTGGCGAGCGCCGACATGACGATCACGACGTCAAATCCGACGCCGTGCCAGAGCGAGTAGATGACGACGGAAGGCATCGCCATCGACGGCGACTGCAGCCACTGCGACATCGGCAGCCCGAGCGCGTGCAGCAACCCGTTGGCCAGCCCGTATGTCGGATCGAAGATCCACAGCCAGCCGATCGCGGTCCCGACGGCCGGCGTCGCGTAAGGCAGCAGGATCAGGGTGCGGATGAAACTGTAGAAGCGCGAAGCGCGGTTGATCATCAGCGCGATGGCCACGGAAAGGATGAGAATGGCCGGGATCATCATCAACGCGTAGTACGCCGTGTTCCACAGAGACTGCTGAAAAATGTTGAAGGACAGCGCGTCGGTGAAATTGGACCAGCCTGCCCAGGTCGTGTTGACCCCGAGCAGGTGATAGTGCCAGAACGCGAGAGCGAACGCCATGACAGACGGGATATAGACAAACACGGCGAGAAACACAAGTGCGGGCGCCAGCATGGCCGCGGCGGCCAACAGATTCCTGCGCCCCCTGGCGCGGACGAGAACCGTGGCGCGGGCGGTGCGGTCACGCGGGCGCATCAACTCGCTCGAATAAGCCACTCGCTCACAACCTCTGCTGACCCGACATGTACGTATTGCCGTCTTTGGTCATATTGGCAAGCGCGGTCTGGATGGACTCCTGACCGAGCAGGCCCTTCATGAAATCGGACATCATGGCCGTCTTTGCCGAGTCGTAGTTCGGGTTGACCGGCTTGATCATCCAGTAGGACGGATTGGAATACGAGGCGGCCCACGCCGGATTTTTCGCGTAGAACGGCTTCATCATGCGCATGCCGGCGGGACCGAGCGGAAGGTAGTTCGTGTGTTCGTTCCAGTAGGTGTTGTTCTGCGGCCCCGACATCCACTTCATGAACGTCCAGGCGGCCTGCCGCTGCGCCGCCGTACCTTGATTGAACATGACGAGCGACGCGCCGTTGATATAATTGTAGTTTCTGCCCGCCGGGCCGAACGGGGCGGATGCGGCGAGCATCGGGAACTTGCCGCCGACGGAGGCGAGATCATACGTGTAGCCGGCCGAGGCGTCAATCAGGAGGCCGACATGACCGGTGCCAAAATCCAGTTGATAGTTGTAGCCGGATGTCGGAATCAGCACATGGTTGGCAACCATGTTGCGCAGCATCGCGAACGCCTTTATGGCGCCGGCATTGTTGAGGTTAAACTGCGTCTTGGCGGCGTTCGTCCACACCGAGCCGCCGAAATCCATTGTCATGACGAAAAACTGGCGGACGGACGGGGTCCATTCGATCCCGTGGTACGTTTTGCCGAGCGCGTTGATCTTGAAAGCGTCCGCCACCAACTGCTCCCATGTCTTCGGCGGGGCGGCGATGTGCGCCTTTTTGAACAGATCTTCATTGTAGTAGAGCACGATGCTGGACTTTTTCTCCAACGGCATCATGTACTGTTTCCCGCCCGCCGCCTGCATGTCCTGCCACACTGCGGGATAGTAGTCGGCGCGGATCTGCGCGGCGGTCAGGCCGCTTTTGCCCGCCAGAAAAGGCTTCAGATTCATGACGGCACCTGCGCTGACGAACTTCTGCGCCTCCGCCGTGGTGATCATGGCGACGTTCGGCGCCTTGTGGGCAAGAAACGCCGCGACGCCCTTGTTCGTCGCGTGCACCACAAGGGGTTGCACCGCAATCGTCGGGTGCGTCGCGTTGAATTGCTTGACCTCAGCCTCCACGGCAAGGTGCAGTTGTCCGGAACTGTGGCCGTACCAAAACACGATGTGCGTGACATTGGCGGGCGCGTGTTTCACCGCCGCGGACGCGGAACCGGCAAACGAGACCGCAGCGCCGGCCACAAGCAGCGCGCTTGATGCGGCCAGCCATTTTTTGTTGCGGAGCAGACGATTTCCCACCGCAGAAGCCCCCCATGCTTTCTTTTGCCTTCAAGGCTCACTATAGGGGGCTCATGTAATGGATACGTGTGAATTTTCCGTAGGCAATTTTAACGTTGCGTAAAGTGGACCATCTCGTCCAGCATGCGCAACTGCCGCTCCAGCGCGTCGATCTCGCTGCGCCATACGAACTTCGGCCCGGTCCCGCCGTACTCCAGGGAAACCACCTGGGGATTCGTCCGTCCCAGCGTATACTGGAGCAGTTCGTAGTCCTGCGCTCCCATTTCCAGGTGACGGTCGCGCAGGCCAATGTCCTCCATCATCTCCGGGCCGCAGACGTGGATTTCCCGCACACGTTCCAGAGGCAGCCTGCGCAGGTACGAACGCGGGTCTTCTTTGCGGTGCCAGCATGCCACGCGCAGGTGCGCGAGATCCAGCAACAGTCCGACATCCGCCCTTTTGCACACCTCGCCGATCACATCCGGGTCCGTCGCAGGGCGCAGCGAGCCGCGGTCGCCGCCGTAAAAGGGCACGTTCTCGACCAGCAGCGGCGCCTCGATGCGGCTGGCCCACAGCCTTGTACCGGCCACCAGACGCTCGACCACCTCGTCATCGGACGGCGCCCCGCCCTCCCAGTCCGCTCTTGTCGCCGCGAGGTGCAACGCCGTGTGCGGCGAACCGCAGTCTTCCATCGCCCGGTTCAAGCCATCCCAGTCCACATCGGCAAACGACGGGCTGCCCGCGCCGGGCAGGACGTGCAGCAGCACAGGACGCGCCGGACGCGCGACGCGGAGTTCTTCTTGAAACACCTCCCAGCGCGACAGTTTGATCCAGTCCACATTGACACGCCCATCCCCGAGCAGCGACATCAGCTGCGGAGAATAATTGCATCCCAGTTGCGGCACACCGTCTCCTCCCCACGTCCCTCGATACCGTGCAGACAACTTTTTTCCTGAACGGTCCGATCTTCTCAGACAGTATACCTGACCGGAGGTCCTCTGCGGACAACCTCTACAGGAACGAAGGGAGGAGGAATCGCTCTGCAGGCAGGGTCATAGTCAGACACCGATACTTTTCTTCTTAGTAATATTCGCACTAATTGCTTGATTTCCCCCAGATAACTCTTTTTATTTCCAAGAGAATATGTTACTATATTTTGGCGTGCCAGCAACCGGGGTTCTCGTACGACCATATGTATCAAATTAGTTTCAGTGCCTATATTTTAATTTCCTGTGTCATCGCCAGTGCTCCCTTACGTACCCAAAAACGTAAGCTCGGTCCTCATTTCTGACTGCTTCCTTGCACTGCGCGGGTCTTACCTGGCCCCTTTTTGAACGGCTCTATTATGGAATCGACTATCCGGGAGAGTGACGGAATACCGTGAGAACACGCGCGCAGGCCATCGTTATTCGCGACAACGCCATGCTGTTCGCCTACGGGAGAGTGATGTCCCACCGGGAACTGCGCCACTCGTTCATCGGAGGCGCGGTCGAAGACGGCGAATCCCCCGCCCAGGCGGTACTGCGGGAACTAGCGGAAGAAGCCCGGGTGCGCGGCGAGATCGTCTTTCCGTTCTCGACCGAGTTGCATCCAGACCACAGGACATTCTTGGTCGACATCGGCGGCCAGGAATGTCGCTTGGGACATGACCCGGAGGAGTCTTCACTCCCCCAGGATGACCGGAGCCTGATGGCGCTCGTCTGGATCGACCTCGCTAAAACGCACCTGTTCACGGAAATCGACCGGGAGTATATTGCACAGTTGTACACGGAATGCCTGCAGCGCGGCCATTTCGCGGACTGGTTGCCGTCCTTGAGAGCGTTCCTCACACAGACGGCCTCTTGACCTTGACGCTGCCGATCGCGGCAAGAATTTTTATCCTGACCGCCTTCTACGTGCCGATCAGACTCTGCCATAGATAATATGTGACATAACTGCGCCACGGCGCCCACGGTTCCGCCAGCCGCCTCACCTCGTCCTCTCCGGGCCGCCGGTCCATTCCGTACAATCGCTGCAAAGCGTTTTGCACGCCGATATCCGCGGCGGGTAGCACATCCGGCCTCCCGATCCCGAAAAGAAGGAAACATTCCACCGTCCAACGGCCGATTCCCCGCAGGGACGTGAGCCTTTCGCAAATCTCGCCGTCCGCCATCCGCCACAACCCGTCCAGATCGACCCTTCCGTCCACGACGGCGCGGGCGAAATCGATGACGTACTCCGCCTTTCGCCGGCTGAACGAGCGCTCCTGCAATTCGTCGTACGACCAGCTTGCGATCTGTTCGGCCGAGGGGAAGACAGGCAATAACGCACCATCCCACTCGACCGTTTCACCGCCCCGGTCCACCAGTCGCTCAACCAGGGTCGCGGCAAACTGTACATTGAGCTGCTGTCCGATAATGACCTTGACCATGGATTCGAACAGATCGGCATCCCGAATGGGACGCAGGCCGTAGAACCGGTTCACCACGGACGCCCACTCGGGCGCGGGCGACATCCTCGCATAGAATTCGTTCAATCTGATCTCGGTGGAAAACATTCGGCAAACAGAGTTCCGAACCTCCGCTCGTTCATCTTCAGACAAATGATCCGGACAGGTCAGACGCAATTCCGGCCGGTCAACCGCACCCGCATGGATAACCGTGACAGGGATGATTTTGGTGGACAATCGCAGTGCCCTGGTATAGGAACCGACATCCGGATCGATCACAACCACCCTCGACGATCTGGACAGCGGACGCCGCAACATTTGCGGAAAATCAAAGGGCGCGGCGGGTGTCAACGATCCTTCAACCCACCTCCATCGCATCCGGTCCGGTCTCTCGCTTCTCATGGCGACTCCTCCACAGCACGTACCCTGTGCACAACACCGCCACCACCGCCGGAATCCCGGCAAACGTCCCGACAAATAGATACGCGGCCAAGCACAGCGCGCAGGCGATCCCCGCGCACCCCTTCCCGGTCCGGGACCGGATCAGCCGCACGCCGGCAGCCGTTCCGAGGATGTAGGTGGCGATGCCGAGCGAGTTAGGAATATAAACCAAGCGGCTCATGCCGATGTGAAACACATTCGCGATGACCAGCCCGGTTCCTGCCAGTGCGCCGACCAGCAACACCGCCCTCTGCGGCGTCGATCGCCGCTCGTCGATCCGGTCCAGCCACGCCGGCGCCAGTTTTTCCTGCGTCAGCGAGTACGCCAAGCGGCTGATGCCGGCGACAAACGCATTCGTGGCGCCCAGGCAGATGACGAGAGAAAGGACGGCCGTCGCCACCGCCCCGCTTTTGCCGAGGGTGTCGGCCATCACCTGGGCCAACGAGGCGTTGTCCATCGCCTGCGCCGGCGATCCCCGCGGTCATCCCCGGCAGGATCAGGATGCCCGATCCTATCACGGCGCCCACATAAAGAGCGATCCCCTGCCACACCGAAATCGAACGTCCGAGCGCACCCGGCATATTCTTCCCTCCCGCAATTTATTGTATGGACAGAATACAGGCACATCCGCTAAAATGGCAGATGATCACGAATATAAATATGGAATTTCCCATTTGTTTTGAAGTGATTTTCATATACCATCCTACATATTGAAGGTGATCAAGTGGATCTCATCGACATTCGGCTTTTGGCGCTTCTTCAGGAAGATGGACGGGCCACCGTCAGCGACCTGTCAAAAGCGGTGAATCTCAGCCGCCCGAGCATTGCCGAACGGTTGCGCCGCCTGGAAGAACGGAAGGTCATCACCGGATTCGCCGCCCGCGTGTCGCCTTCCGGTGTGGGCCGCGATGTGCTCGTCATCATCGAAGTCAGCCAATTGAACGTGTCGTGCCATAAATTTGAAGACTTCATTGCAGGCGATCCGGACATCATCGAATGTCATCGAGTCACCGGGGCGGTCAGCTACATCATGAAGGCTGCCGTGCCATCGATGTCCGGACTGGAGATTCTGGTGGACCGCCTGATCCCCTTCGGCAGGATCAACACCTCCGTGGTGCTCTCGTCTCCCGTCACGGACAGGCCCATCGCCCCGCCGGACAACCAGGATCATCCCAAAAAGGAATTATACTGATACGGGATCCTTCTGATACGGAGTGATAACGACCCGCCAGGCGACCCTCCATCTGTCCGCCCTTCATTTTTAAGCTCAATCAAGCCGCAGTCTCTTTGTATCCTACCTTTCCTCCGTCCGGCTGGCTTGCGGATTCTTGCTGTCCTATTCGAAAAGGATCATCCCGGTGTCCGACGGTGGTATAGTGGAGACAGGGGGCGAGGAACGTGGACGAACGGCTGTGGCGGGCCATCGTGAACTGCGAGACCGCATTTGACGGACAATACGTCTACGGCGTGGTCACGACCGGGGTCTTCTGCCGGCCATCCTGCCGGTCCCGCACGCCAAAAACAGAAAATGTCCGCATTTTCCACAGCAGCGACCAGGCGCAAAACGCCGGATTTCGGGCGTGCAAACGCTGCCGTCCCGACGGACACCCGCGCGGACCCGACGAAGCGCTTGTCCAAGGAGCGATAACGGTCCTCAATCAACGCTATACGGACCTACTCACGCTGGATGCACTGGCTCTGGAACTTGCCGTCAGCCCCTACCACCTGCACCGGGTTTTCAAACGCGTAACAGGCGTCACGCCGGCCGATTACGTGCACGACCGACGGATCCAGGCGGCAAAAGAAGCCCTGCGGGCCGGTTCGCGACCCACGGTCACGGACATCGCCCTGGCGGTCGGCTTCCGGAGTCTGTCCCACTTTTCGACCGTGTTCAAGCGGGCGACCGGATACAGTCCGTCCGGTTACCGGGCCGTCCATGCGATGAACGAATCGGCAAAGGAGGTCTCCCCGTGAAACACGCGCCGACGACTGTTTATTGGGATGCCCTGCAATACCGCGCCTGGATATTCCACTTGGCTGCCACAGACCAAGGCCTGTGCCTCATCACTCTGCCGGACGAATCATATGACGCGATGCGGCAATGGGTGGAAAAGCACATCCCCGGCGCCGTTCTTGTGCGCGACAGAAATACCCTGCAACCCTATCGCGACCAGATTGCCGAGTATCTGTCGGGACGGCGCACCGCGTTCACCCTGGCGCTTGATTTTCGGGGGACGCCGTTTCAGGTGAGGGTTTGGCGCGCATTGCTGGAGATCCCGTTTGGAACCACCCGGAGTTACTCGCAGATCGCCGCAGAGGTCGGGAGCCCCAAAAGCGTACGGGCTGTTGGCGCCGCCAATGGGGCCAATCCACTGCCGATCGTCGCCCCCTGCCACCGGGTCATCGGCAAGGACGGCACGCTCACCGGGTATGGGGGAGGACTGGAGATGAAGGCGGAACTGCTGCGGCTAGAAGGCATCCAAAGTGGAGCATAGCCGTCTTACTCTGCAACGGACCGTCGAAGCCGCCGAAGCATCCGGGCGGCAGACATCGTCCTCGTGAATCTTGTTGTCGCGGCTTTGTTGACGGTCAAACAGATCCCTCTGGCCGTGAACGGTTGCCCATGCTACAGTGTAGATGGCCTGACGGTGCAGGCCGGATCGGAGAGACGGTATGCAGCATAACCCATTCCCCCCATCCTCATTTTTTGCGGGTGACTTCGGCTTGAAAGGAGATGATGCCACCAACCACTGAAGGAGATATCCCACGATGAAATCCGCACATCCTTTGTGGCGGACCTTTCGGTCGCTCAAGGGAAATCAACGCGCACTGGTCGTTATGGAACCCCTGTGGTCGGTTCCGAACAACCTGTTTGCGCCGTTCGCTTCGGTGTACATGGCCGCCATCGGATTGACCGGGCAACAAATGGGAACAACCGTGAGTTTGGGACTCGCCCTGCAACTCGTATGGGCACTGCTGTCTGGGGCCATCACGGACAAGTACGGCAGACGCAGGATGATGCTGGTCTTCGGGCTCCTGAGCTGGGCGGTTCCCTGTATGCTTTGGACCGTCGCGGATGGCTACGTCTATTTCATCGTCGCCGTGATGTTTAACAGCATGTGGCAGGTCACGGGAAACTGTTTCGCCTGCATGCTTGTGGAGGACGGTGCGACGGACCGTCTCACGCATGTCTGGACCCTCATCAACTTGACCGGATTGGTCTCCGGGTTTATGGCCCCTGTCGCCGGCCTGTTCATCGCCCACTACACGCTGGTTCCCACCATGCGAGCCATCTACCTGGGATCCATGGCGATGATGACGATACGATTCGTCTGGCAGCATTCCCTTACCCAGGAGAGCTCCACGGGCCACAGACGTGTCCGGGAGTGTCGCGGCCGATCGATTCTCACGTTGACTTTCAGCGGTTGGCCCGTCTTTGTGTCCGCACTACGCCACCCTCGTTTGCTCCTGTCCGTCGTGCTGGTTGCCCTTCTGACCTGTTTTGGCAGCGTCCAGACGACATTCTGGCCCCTCTTCGTTACGAAAGCTTACGGCGTGAGCAATTCGATGCTGTCGGTGTTTCCCTTGGTGTCTTCCCTGGTGACGTTACCCGTGTACCTGTTCGTGGTCCCGCGCATCGCGATGCGCTCCGTCCGGACACCCCTTCTTGTTGGCCTCGGCTTGCACGCCGCGGGCGTATTCATGTTGCTGATACTGCAACCGCTGAGAGCGAGCTTGCTGGCGATCGTGTTTCTGTCCGCGATTTGTGAGGCGATGGCGCTCGCGATTCTTGGTCCGTTGACGGAGTCCATCATGTCTGTCGTCATCCCGGGTGAGGAGCGGGCGCGAATCAACAGTTTCATCTCTGCCGTGGTGCTGCTGATCAGCACCCCGGTGGGCTGGATCTCCGGCGCGCTCTTTCAAGTGAATCTGGCCTTGCCATTGGCATTGAATCTGGGTTTCATGATCCTGGCCACCGTTGTGGCAGTGTTCGTAGGGCGGATGGTGATTCCCACGCCCATCCCCAGGCATCAGGACACGCGGACGATTTGACGCGGAGTTCGATTGCAGAAGGATGATAGACGAGGGAGTCTTGATAAGTGAAGGAGATACAGCTCAACCACTCTGCCGACGACCCAGCGCCAATGCAAAAAAGAGATTTCCGCGTCACCGGGAGGTTTTTCTGATGTCATCGCCAAACGAACCGCCCATGCGCCCAAACGCGGCGGAGTAAACATCGATTTCGTGGCGATACCTATGTCAATACAGCCATTCACCTGCTCGTCTCCGGGGTGGGACTGCTGGTCCTGTGGAAAATCACAGAAGGCGACATGCCGCTTCACGTCCTGTCGGTTCCGGCCATCGCGGCCTGGATGTACCTGTCGATTCCCGGATCGGCCGTGGCCTATCTCTGGATGTTCCGTCTTGTCCAACGCTATAGCAGCATCCAGGTGGCCTATATCATTCCTGGTGAATCCTGTTGTCGCGGTTTTGTTGAACGCCACGCCTGGCTGTTGCACAAGTCCCTGACCCTGAACCTTGTTCTGGGAAAGGCGGCCATTGTGATTGGCGCATGGAGTGTTCAACAGCCACAGTGACATAAAGATGCGGGCGTTGCGCACCGACGGCAGAAGCCATGAAAAAGGGCGATCCCCGCAGGAACCGCCCGCATTGCATGCCGCCGCAACCGCCAAATCCCTACTGCACCGTGATCTGGCTCACGTTCAGCCAGTTCGAACCGCTCGTGGCCGGCACTTCGAGCGCAATATCGTTCATTCCCGCACTCAGCGTCACGGTCTCCTGCACCGTCGACCACGCATCCCACGATGCGGTCTGCGGAAAGGACAGTGTCGCCGCGTCCTGTCCGTTGACGTACAGCGTCCTGGTCGATGCGGAGCCGTTCCCGTTGCTGAAGCGGACGGTGAGCGTAAACGTGCCCGCCGCGTCGGCGTAGACCGGCCATGCCACGTACTCGTTGCCCGCGGAGCCTCCCCAGCCGCCGATGTTGCCGTTGTCCGGCTCGTAGGTGCCGCCGTTTTGCAGGTAAAATACATACGGCGACGAGACCCCGCCGTTCGTGTTCGTCATTGCCGCGGACATGGCGCCGTACACAGAGATGCCCTGGGGCGACAGCGTGCTGGCCGTGGACGGGAAGTTCTGGGCGGCCAGCTGCAGGGTGGCCATATCGTTGAGCGCCATGACCGCGCTGAGTTCGGTCGACAGATCGATCGGGTTGCTTGAGGACACCGTCGGCGCCGGCCCGGCCCAGTCCGGCCCGAAGACGCCGGCGTCATTGGTCGCCTGATCGTTGCTCCAGAGCGACTGCAGGTTGGACTGCAGAAAATTGAACAGTGTCGCATTCCCGCCGTCCACCTTCGCCAGTTCGACCATGTAACGCATCAGGATCCCCTTAAACAGCCCGCCGTCTCCCTGCGATCCGCCGGTCATGACGAGGTTCGACCCGCCAAACCGGTTGATCGCCGCACTCGCCGCGAGCTCCGCGTCGTTCAGATAAGACACGTCGTGCGTTGCCAGATACAGTTTCACCCCGGCGCCGATCACCAGCCCGTAGTTGTAGGTCCACTGCGCCGTGCCGCCCGAAGGAAACGTATTCTGGTCCGTCGCCGCGCTCCAGTCCACCCCGTCAAACACGGTTCCGGCCGGATAGGACGTGCCGCCGACAGTCTGCGCCGACGACAGCGCGAGCGTGTTCCATTCCCAGTTGTACAGTTGCTCCGCAACCGCGAGGTAAGACTGGTGCTGAGTCGCCTCGTACAGGTCGGCGCCGAGGATGGCCGCTGTCATATTGGCGGCCGTATTGCGGTAGAAGGGATTGTAGGATGATCCGGCGCCCGGTTTGTTCCAGGTGATTCCTCCCTCAGGCGTCCAGCTCTTCATGACATCCGAAAAGAGGGTCTCCGCTGACTGCACGAAGGGAATGGTCCCTTTCGTCTGTCCGGCGTCCAGCACCGGAGCCACCGGGAAGGCCTGCGTCGACGCCGGGGCGGTGCCCAGCGCATGGTAGGCGTGCATGAACGCGATGCCCATCCAGCCCTCGTCGTCGTTGTAGTTGTCAAGAAACTGATTGTTGCCGTATACCGCGTTGTTCTCACTCTGGATGCCATTGTAGAGATTCGCTATATCCGTATTGTAAGTGGTTGCGTTGGTGCTGTCCGCCGCATCCGCCAGCGCGTAGAGCGCGTTCGCCTGCCACCAGTAGTCCCACTGATAGCCCGATTGCCCCGGCTGCGCGACCGTCAGCGGGAAGTCGTTGTTGAACACGTTGTTCGCACTGTCCCAGTAGTCGTTCCACAGGGCCTGTGTCGCCGTCTGTGCTTCGCTGGAATAATTGGCTGTTGTCGTTGCCTGGACGGTTGAACTCACACCGCCGGTCATTGTGGCGAGTGCCAGACCGACAATCAGGCCCGTCAAGACAGTCTTGCGGGCCATCGAAGCCGCCATCTTGCACCATCCCCTTTCTTTTTTTCCGGATGTGATCGCTTACATCATGTATATGTTGAACCCCCTTGTCTCCTGGACCAAAATCTGCGCCGCTCAGATCCGCGCCAAGAGGAGCAGGATCAAGTCCCGCTCCCACAACTCAGGCGCAACTCTGGCGCAACTCAGAGGCAACTCAGGCGCAACTCTCGCGCAACTCAGAGGCAACTCAGAGGCAACTCAGGCGCAACTCTGGCGCAACTCTGGCGCAACTCTGGCGCAACCCTTCCTCATCTCCGACGCAGCCCCGGTGCGGCCTTGGCGCGTCACCGCACTTCCGAAGAAAGCGCCTGGACAAGCCCGTCGATGTACCGGTCATCCGTACCACAGCATCCGCCGAAGACGCGCAGCGGGTGATCCCGCCGCAGGCGCTTCATCCCGTCAATCCACGCATCCCGCCCATCCGACGCGAGTTCCGGAGCGCCGTCCAGTTCTTCCGGACTCTTTGCCGAAGCATTTCCCTGAATCCCGACCAGCCTTTCTCGCACAAGCGCTGTGCGATTCTCCGGCGCGTCCAGGGCGCGAAGGAGAATCGACGGGTGCACACAGTTGACCATGTACGCAAGGGGGTGCGGTGAAACTGCCCTGTCAATGCGCGCAATCGCGTCATGCAGCATGGTCCCGTCCAGCAAGGCGCCGTCGGGGCGGATGACGAAACTGAGCACATAGGGCGCACCCGTATCCGCCATCGCCATCGCCAATCCAAGCGCCTCGGACACTGCGGGCAGCGTCGCGCCGAACAGAAAGTCCGCCCCCGCCTCCGCCAGGAAAACGGCCTGCGAGCGGTGGAACACATGGCCCTCGCGGCTTGACAGAGCCTCCTGCGCCCGGTAAGCGTCACCGCGGCAACCCATGAGCCCGCCGACCAGGACAGACGAAGAAAACTCTGGATACGTCGCGCGGATTCCCTGCAGAAAACGAACACTGTCGCCGTTCACGTCCCTGTCGCCCAGCCCAGCCTGCACAAGCCTGTCCTGATTCGTCCGCCGCGTCGGCGTCATGATCAGGACGGGCGCGCGGCGCCTGCCGGCAAGCTCGATGTACTGGGCGTAGATGCGCCGCAACAGTTCTTTTTTCTCCGGTTCATAGATAAATCCAGCGTGCAGGACAACCGGGTCCAATGTCACGGCAAACTCCCTGCGCAAGCGCTCGATGACCGCGCCCTCCGTGAAGACCACCGGGCAGGAGTCCAGCGCCGTCGCCAGATCCACGTCCACCCCTCCTCCCTCTTGTTTTTTTCATACGTCCCTTCGCACTCAGCCCACGGGCGGCGTCTCTCACCCCTCGGACGCGATCTCACCCCTCGGACGCGATCTCTACCAGAAAGGTCTTGATCTCAAAGGGCAGAATCTCAAAGACAAACGGCGCGCCGGAGCGCTCTCCCGCAGGCTCCTCAATCAAGTTGCACTCCTGCCACGACCGGATCTCCCAGTCGCTGTCCACTGCGACCCGTCTCCGACCGCCGCCGAACTCGTGCAGGCGCAGTACAATGCGGCCGTCTTTCTCATCCTCGGCCGGCTTGACCGCGTCCACCATCACTTCGGCCGGACTGATGCGAAAGAGCGACCCCGTCCATCCGGCGCGGCCCGTTTCCGCCCGCAGCGGACTGTTCAGATCCCACGCCTGCTCGGCGATTCCGGCGTCCAGCCACGATCCACCGTGCGGGATCAGGGAATAGGTGAATTCGTGGTCCCCCTGATCCGCCAGATGATCGGGATGAATCGCCGACTTGATCAGCGACAGGCGCAGGACGCCATCCTTGATATCGTACCCGTACTTGCAGTCGTTGGCGAGCGCGACCCCGTAGTTCGCCTCGGCGATGTCCGCCCACTGGTGGCCGACCGACTCGAACCGCGCCTGGTCCCAGCTCGTATTCCAGTGGGTGGGCCGCTTCGTGTGGCCGAACTGGATATCGTAGGTCGCCTCCGTCGCGCGGACGGACACGGGAAACGCCACCTTGAGCAACTGCTGCCGCTCCGCCCACCGCACCCTGGTGACAAAATCGATCCGCGGGCTGTGCGCGTACACCCACAGGTCCTGGTTGATGACCGAATCTCCGTAGCGCCAGGAGAACCGCACACCGGCGGCGTGCGTCCCGTCGGCCAGCGTCTCGACGCCTAGCAGTTCCTCCACTTCGCGCATCTTCTCCTGGTAGAAGATGTCGATGTCCCATGCGTCATGCACCAGCGGTTTGTCCTCAAATACCTGCAGAATGTTTCCCCGTGCGCCGGGGCGCAGCACCTCGCGGTCAAACCGCCTGTCGTAAACGCGGACGAGCTGCCCCCTGTCATTCCACTCCAGGATGTAATGGGGGGTCGTGATCCCGCGGTCATGCAGTTGAAAGGGGGACGCTTGCTGAGCCGGTTCTCCGGGAACGAAGCGGATGCTCTTCACGCCGAGCGGCTCCACTTCCGGCGTGCGCACCCACCACTCGCCGCCCACTCTCTGCGCCGCAAGGATCCCCCCCGTCTCATCTTCAAAGTGGCCGCCTTCGCCGACGGCATCCGCAGATACCCGGACAATGGACGAACGCGGCCAGCTTGCAGAGTTGAACACGGTGACCGCTCCCGCTCGCGCCGGGTCCCCCGTCAGACGGCCGGCGGACTCGCGCCATACGCGTTCGACGATGGCGGATGCCTGCGCGTACTCCTCACGGCTGTCCTCGTAGACCTCGTGGATCGACGAACCGGGAATGATGTCGTGAAACTGGTTGCGCAACACGATCTTCCAGCCTTCGTTCAACTGTTCCTGCCACGCTTTTTCCTGCAGCGTCCGTGCCCGCAGTGCCTGCTCCACCCTGCTTTGCGCCGTCCTGCCCGCCAACCTTCCCAACGTCCTGCCCGCCGCCAGGCCGGACAGGACGGAGAGCCACTCCGTCTCCCGGAGCGCGAGTTCCAGCTTGCGGTTCATCCGCTTGTTGAACGCCTGGCTCGTATACGTCCCCCGGTGGTATTCGAGATATAATTCACCGTCCCACGTGTGCACGTAGCCTTCCGTCGACGCGACCGTCTCCTCCAGTCGCGCGAAGTAGTCGTCCGCCCGCCCAGCGACCACGCGCGGGAGACCCGGCATTTCATCCAGGCGCCGCCGCAATTCCAGCATCTCCCGGTTGACGCCGCCCCCGCCGTCGCCAAAGCCATAGGCGATCAGAAGATCGCGATTGACCTCCTTGTCCCGGTAAGCGACCCACGCACCCTGCACGGTCTCGGCCGTCAACTGTCCGTTGTATGTGTACCGCCACCGATCAGCACGCTGTCCCGGTTCCGGGGTGGTCACGAAGTGCGCCAGAATCTCGCTCCCGTCCATCCCCCGCCAGATAAACGTGTCGTGCGGCATGCGATTGTACTGATTCCAACTGATCTTCGTCGTCATGAACGAACGGATGCCCGACTTCTTGAGAATCTGCGGCAATGCCCAACTG